>JAVBQK010000051.1:0-15116 GCA_031549105.1 Eubacteriales bacterium | reverse complement strand
TACTATTGTATTGCCAACTTGCTCCTGGTTGCTTTTGGTTATTAATTTCAGTACAACAAACGGGTCCGCTTGTTATGCGGCCACCGGCTGGTGGTCACGCTGGCGATCACGTTGATTGGTATGCTAATCACCTATGCGGTTGCCATTGTGCTGGGCATCTTTGCGTCGGTGAAGCAGTACAGCCTGTGGGACTACGTCCTGTCCGTACTGGCGTTCATCGGCATGTCTGTTCCAAGCTTCGTACTGGCACTCGTGCTGGTATATGTGATGTTCAAGGCAACTGGCTCCAGTATGATGGGGCTGTTTTCCGCAGAGTTTACCGACGCACCATGGAGCCTTGCCCGCGTGCTGGACATGATGCGCCACCTGCCGATCCCGATTTTCCTGATGGTGGTGGGCGGCGTTGCATCGCTGTTCCGTGTGACGCGCGGCTGCATGCTGGACGAGCTGAACAAGACCTATGTAACCGCGGCGCGCGCCCGGGGCGTTTCCGAGCGGAAGCTGCTGTTTAAGTACCCCACGCGCATTGCGCTCAACCCCGTTGTCAGCTCCATTTCCTGGGTATTGCCGGGGCTCGTCTCCGGCGGGTCGATCGTCGCGATTGTCCTTTCGCTGCCGATGGTGGCGCCTGTAATGCTCGGCGCGCTCAAGACGCAGGACATGTACCTGGCGGGGACGCTGGTGCTGTTCCTGTCCGCGCTGACCGTTGTGGGCACCTTTATCTCGGATTTGCTGCTCATCGTGGTGGACCCGCGCGTCCGCATCAAGGGATAACGCACGAAGGAGGGAAGAGCCATGCGCGAAAAGAAACCCGCACAGACAAAAGAACAGAAGTACTACGCTGCATCACAGTGGCGGCTCATCTGGCGCAAGTTTATCCGGTTCAAGCCCGCCATCGTGGGGCTGGTGCTGCTGGTTATCCTCTACACGATGACCATTTTTGCGCCCTTCTTCGCGCCGTACCTCCCGGCCGAAACGTATACCAAGACGCTGGAGTGCGCGCCGCGCCGGGTGCGCATCATCGATCCGGATACCGGGAAGCTCACCGCGCCGTTCGTCTGCGGGCTGACGGCGAAGAACGACCCTGTCACCTACCGCAAGACATATGAAGAAGACCTGGCGCGCCGCTACCCGATCCGTTTCTTTGTGCGCGGCGCACCGTACAAGCTCTTCGGCTTCATCAGCAGCGACATCCATTTCTTTGGCACGGATGATCCGGCTGCGCCGTTCTACCTGTTGGGCTCGGACAAGCTGGGCCGCGACCTGTTCTCGCGGATTCTTTATGGCGGGCAGACATCGCTGTCCATCGGACTAATCGGCGTGCTGATCAGCTTCGTGCTTGGCTGCCTGATAGGCGGTCTTTCGGGGTACTTTGGCGGCATGGTGGATACGGCTATCCAGCGCGTCATTGAGTTCCTGACCTCGCTCCCGACGATTCCCATCTGGATGGCGCTGGCGGCTGCGCTGCCGCCGAACTGGCCGTCAACGTACACCTACTTTGGCATCACGGTGCTGCTGTCGCTGCTGGGGTGGACGGGTATCGCCCGCGTGGTGCGCGGCAAGTTCATGGTGATGAAGAACGACGACTACGTCACAGCCGCGCGGCTGATGGGCGCATCGGATTTCTATATCATCGTCAAGCACCTGATTCCAGGTTTCATGAGCTACCTGATCGTGCAGCTGACGCTGGCGATTCCCAATATGATCCTGGGCGAAACATCGCTGAGCTTTCTGGGGCTTGGCATTCAGCCGCCGGCGCTGAGCTGGGGCACGCTGATGCAGGATGCGCAGGCGATCAAGACAATCGCGTACGCGCCGTGGCTGCTGCTGCCCGCAGCGTTCGTGGTCATCACCGTGCTGTCGTTTAACTTTGTGGGGGACGGCCTGCGCGACGCGGCGGACCCGTACAAGTCGTGAGTGGCGGAAGAAAGCGAGGCGGCGGCATGGAACCAATACTGAAACTTTCAGATGTCCGCGTCGAGTTCAAACTCCCAGAGGGGCAGCTGGTGGCGGTGGACGGCATCAACTTCACGCTGCACAAGGGCGAGATTCTCGGCATCGTTGGGGAGTCGGGCTGCGGCAAGAGTGTGATGTCAAAAGCGATCCTGAACATTGTGCCGCGACCGGGCCGGGTCAGCGGCGATATTCAGCTGCTGGAGCGCGACGGCAACCGGCTGGGGAGGCCCGTGAACATTGCGGCGATGAAGCCCAATAGCCGGGAAATCCGCGGCAGTCGAGGCAATGATATCGCGATGATTTTCCAGGAGCCTATGGCCGCGTTCTCACCGGTGCATACCATCGGCCAGCAGATCATGGAGGCGCTGCTGCTGCACCGCACGCGCGATAAAAAAGAGGCGCGGCAGATCGCAATCTCGATGATCCGCAAGGTGGGCATTGCAAACCCGGAGCAGCGCATTGACGAGTACGTGCACCAGCTATCCGGCGGCATGCGCCAGCGCGCGATGATCGCGATGGCGCTGTCGTGCAACCCGTCCATCCTCATCGCCGATGAGCCGACGACGGCGCTGGATGTCACCATCCAGGCACAGGTGCTGGACCTGATGAAGGAGCTGCAACGCGAGACGGGCATGGCGATCCTGTACATCACGCATGACCTGGGTGTCATCGCGGAGATATGCGACGCGGTGGCGGTGATGTATCTGGGGCAGATCATGGAGAAGGCGGACACGGACACGCTGTTCCACCATCCGTTGCACCCGTATACGCGGGCGCTGCTTGCCTCGATTCCCCGCGTGGATGACAAGACGCGCGCCAGGCTCTTTACGATCGACGGGAGCGTGCCGGTGCCCATCGACCTGCCGGACCGCTGTCCGTTCTACGACCGGTGTAGGGCGGTAAACCCTGAAATGTGCGGGAAGGGCCGTCCGCCGCTGATTGAGGTGGAACCCGGGCACTTTGTACGCTGCCATTTGGTGAAGGGAGGCGCGTGAGATGGCCGACGGGACTGGGATGGACGCCCGCGCGATTCTGCGCGTTTCGGACCTGAAGATGCATTACCCTATCGAGCAGGGGTTTATGCGCAAGGTGACAGGGCACGTCCGCGCGGTGGACGGCGTCAGCTTTGACCTGTACAAGGGCGAGACACTGGGGCTGGTGGGGGAATCCGGCTGCGGCAAGACGACGCTGGGCCGCTGCGTGATGCGCGCGCTGGCCCCGACCTCCGGGGAGGTGCTGTTCCGCAAAAAGGACGGTGCGGTCGTGGACCTGATGCGCGTGGACAAGCAGACGCTGCGCTCATTGCGCCGCGAGATGCAGATGATCTTCCAGGACCCGATTGCTTCGCTGGACGAGCGGATGACGGTGTTTGACTGCATCGCCGAGCCGCTGGTCATCCAGAAGACGGCGAGCGGCGTCGCGCTGAAGCAGATCGTGGAGCAATACGCCAACATGGTGGGGCTGAATTTGCGTCACCTGAACCGCTATCCGCACTCGTTCAGCGGCGGGCAGCGGCAGCGCGTGGGCATCGCACGCGCGCTAATCACCGCGCCGTCGCTGATCGTCGCGGACGAGCCGGTGTCGGCGCTCGACGTGTCGATTCAGGCACAGATTATCAACCTGCTACAGGACATCCAGAAGGAGACGGGGATCACGCTGATCTTCGTATCGCATGACCTGCGGGTGGTGCACTACATCTGCGACCGGGTGGCGGTGATGTACGTGGGGAAGCTCGTGGAACTTGCGGAGACGGATGCGCTGTATGATAACCCTATGCATCCTTATACGCGCGTGCTGCTCTCCTCGCTGACCGAGCCGGACCCGCGCAAGAAAAATAACCGCAAGCCGCTGGCCGGAGAGGTGCCCAATCCCGCCAATCCGCCGCCGGGCTGCGCGTTTCATCCGCGCTGCGCGCACTGCCAGGATATCTGCATGCAGGAAACCCCGCCGCTTGCGGAGGCGGCACCCGGGCATTTCTGCGCCTGCCACTTTCCACAAATACACGCGCACGGTGCGCTGACGGAGGCATAATGTGAAACCCGACATTCTTTTCTTCATGGTGGACCAACTCTCCGCAAAGTGGCTGGAGTACGCGCTGGATCACGATGTGTGCCCGCTGCCGAACATCCGCGCGCTGATGGCGGGCGGCACGACGTTTGGCAATGCGATTACCAGCAACCCGGTCTGCTGTCCGACCCGCGCGACCATCGCGACAGGCATGACCACGCGCGGCCACGGCGTGCTGGAGAACGGCTACAAGCTGGACCCGGCGCTGCCGACGTTCATGAGCAGCTTGCAACGGGCGGGATACCGCACCGGCGCATTCGGCAAGTGCCACTTTGCGCCGCATTTTGAGGGGTTCTACCCGGATTACAAGGCGTATGGGTTTGATGAGATACACATCACTGAGGATGGCCGTGGCGGCGAGTGGCTGGACTGGGTGAAGGAAACGTACCCGGAGCATTACGACGCGGTGCTGACGACCTTCTGGGCGCCGAGCATTCCGGCGCTGTCCGCATACGGGCCGGAAAAGGAAGACCTGACCGCGCGCATTGCGGCGCTCCGCGCGCATCACCAGTGGGCGACGGCGGAGCATCCCGACGATACCGAAGCGGCATATGTGCTGCCATTTCCGAAGGCGGTTTCGCAGACCGCCTGGATCACCGGGCACGTGCTGCGCTTCCTGGATGCGCTGCCGACAGACATGCCGCTGTTCGCGCATGTCAGCTATGTGCAGCCGCACAGCCCGTATGCGACGCCTGCCGAGTATATTGACCGGGTGGACCCGGCAAAGCTGCCCGCGGAAGTGCCTGCCGAGTGGGAAAGTGACCCGGCTGCGCCGGCGTATTTCCGCAGGCAGAAGGCATCGAACCGCGCGGACAGCGCGCACATTCGCCGCTGTTATTTTGCCGACCTGATCCATCTGGACGAGCAGCTCGGGCTGCTGACGGAGAAACTGCGCGCGCTGGGGCGTCTGGATAACAGCTACGTCATTTTTCTCTCTGACCACGGAGATTTGCTAGGCGACCATGGGTTCTATGGAAAAGAGGAGCGGCATTACGATGCGTGTATCCGTGTGCCGATGATGATCGCCGGGCCCGGGCTGCGCCATGGCGCCGTGAATTCGTCGATGGTGCAGCATGAGGATATCGCACCGACGATCCTGGATATGGCAGGCACGACACTGCCGGAAATGCCGGTGATGGGGCCGTACCTGAAGATGCCGGAGGCGCAGAGACATGCGATGTACGGTGCGTCGCTGCTGCCGCTGTGCCGGGGTGAGGCGGAGAGCGTGCGCACGGCGGCGTACTGCGAGAGCTTCAACGCCATCTGGTCAATCGACTACACCGACTGGGCGCGCACCGTGCGCACCGAGCAGTACCGCTACACGTACTACGCGGATAAATCAGGGGAGCAGCTGTTCGACCTGGCGTTGGATGCGGACGAACAGCGCAACCGGGCGCAGGACCCGGAGTATGCGGAGGTCAAACAGGCGCTGCGCGCGGAGCTGATAGAGCTGCTCATACGCCAGGATTTCCCCAAGACGAGAAGGAATTTGTTCGCACTGGGGGTTCACTAAGGAGATGGGGGAGTGGCGCGGCGCGTCACTCCCTTTTACAGCGCGGTGCCTTTTTGGGGCACGAACAGGGCAGACATGCCCGCGCCTTCCAGCTCCAGCAGCTTGATCTTCGTTTCGATGCCCCCGGCATAGCCGGTCAGGCTGCCGTTTGCGCCGACAACCCGGTGGCAGGGGATGATGATGGAGATGGGGTTATGTCCAACGGCTCCGCCAACCGCCTGGCTGGACATGCTCGCCTTGCCCATCCGTGCGGCCATTTTTTTTGCAATGTCGCCGTAGGTGATAACTTCGCCGTAGGGGATTTCGCACAGGATGCGCCATACATGCTGGCGGAACTCGCTGCCGATGGGGGCCAGCGATAACTCGGAGATAGCGGGTTTCTTCCCCGCAAAATACCGATCTAGCCATTTTTTTGCTGCGTCAAATACCGGGATATCGCCCCTTTGGGTCATCGTCTCCGGTACGGTGCCCCCGTGATACTTCTGCCCGTCCTTCCACAGGCCTATAAGGTTCTCGCCATCGGACGCCAGCGTGAGCATACCCACAGGTGATGCATACAGAGTTGAATAGTACATGTCAATCCTCCTCGTGCGTTACAGCGTGTTCCACAGGTTGATGGTTGCATAGCTGCGCCAGGGCCGCCAGGCTTCTGCCATGGCAAGCAGTTCCTTTGGCGTGTGCGGTGCGAGCGCCTTTTTCACGCCTGCATCCGTCTCCAGGAAGGCATCGGGCCATTCCATTGCGCGCATGGCGATGTATTGCGCCGTCCAACTGCCAATGCCGCGAATCGCCCGCAGCTTTTTCATTTCTTCTTCCGGGTCTGCGCATAGGCCCAGATCAATTTCCCGCCGCGCCAAAGCCTGCGCCAGTGCCAGGATGGTTCCTGACCGTATTGAGGTAACGCCGAGCTGGCCCAAGCGGTCCTCAATCGGCCCATCCAGCGTGAGTATGTCTTCCGGCGAGGGGAAAACATGGGTCAGGCCGTCCACGCCTGTTTCAACCGGCGTGCCATAGGCCTGCACAATTCTCGTCGCCAGCGTACTTGCGGCCTTGACGGTGATTTGCTGGCCGAGCACTGCCCGGACTGCCATCTCGAAGGCATCGAAGCAACCCGGCATGCGCGTGCCCAATACGCATAGGCCGGGGCGTATTTCGTTCATAGGCGCAAGCGCGGCATAGACCGCATCCGGGTCGCAGTGCAGATCGAACAGATGCCGTATCCGCGCCAGCACCTGCGGCAGCACGGGCAGCAGGGTATCGCTTACGGTGACGGTCAGCGCATTCTTCTGGGGAGCATGGCCCACGCGCACCCAGCCGCACGCGTGCCGCCCTTCGGTGGCAGCGAGCCGTACAGTGCGCAGATACGCCCCGTCCCGGATGAGTTCAACCCCGGGGATCGCCCGCCCGGCGAGGAAGCGCAGCATCGTTTCCCAGTGGTAGGGTGGGCGGTAGCCTAGCGCCAGCGTAACATGGCCTGTGTGTTTTTGTTCGTCTACAAGCCGTTTGCGCAGGTCGGTGGGCGAAAGCCTGTATTGCTTATGGAACAGGTCGTTAAAACGCCGCAGGCTGCCGAACCCTGCGGCCATCGCGACATCGAGCACCGAAAGGTCCGTATCGGTTAGCAGGTTCTTGGCAAGGAGCAGCCTGCAGGTCTGCAAATACTGCACCGGCGACACATGATATTCCGCCGCGAACACCCGCCGCAGATGGCGGTCCGTGCAGCCGAGCCTTCCCGCCAGCTCATCCAGGCTTTGCCCATCGCCGCAACTTTCCTCCAGTAGCCGCGAAGCCCGGTAGGCGAGACCAGCGGAGGCGTCCGTGATAGATGCGCCCGGGGCCAGCTCCGGCCGACACAGCAGGCAGGGACGGTAGCCCGCCTGCTCGGCTTCCGCCGCAGTTGAGAAAAATGAGCAGTTCTCCGCCTTGGGCTGCTTCGCGCGGCATACGGGGCGGCAGTATATCCCCGTGGACGAAATCCCCACGAAGAGACGCCCATCAAAGCGCGCGTCCTTCGCCTTGAATGCCGCATAGAGGCTGCTGTCACTAGCAAGCATGCTTTCGCTCCACACTCAGATTTTAGCTTATTATAACACGTTTCTGCCGCATGTCTCGCTGTTTTCGGACATGCTTTTTGTGGCCCTATGCGCTCGCCACATCAAAAGGCAGCGCAGACGGGTGTCCCCGTTTACGCTGCCCTTTGCTTTTCGCCGAGGTTAGGCTACGCTGTAGATTTTCACATCCGGATTTGCCGACCACAGCGGCTGGAGGCTGACGAACACGTCGTTCTTGAACAGCTCGCTGCCGAGGTAGGCGCTTGCGCTTTCTACGCTGTCAAACCCGTGCAGCACCTGCACGTCCTCGTCCCGGATTAGCAGGTCTTTGGATACCGCGCCCTGGATCTGATCGAGAAACGGCTGGCGGTAGTCGGCGTATACCTTGGCCGCCGCCGGCCGATTGGCATTGTCGATGACCATGGTGATTTCCAGATAGGCTTTTGCGCTCATGATGAATCCCTCCGTTTTGTTGGTGATGGGGATCGCCCATGAGTGCAGTATAGCGAAAGCACTTGGAAAGATAAATATATTAAGAAAATGAAAAGTAACTTATTAATTTCATAGTGGATGTTACGAAAGCTGCCCGCATGTTCGGCACAGCGGCAGCTTTCGCTCCAGCTCATCCTTTGTTTGTAGCCGCGACCAATGGCAGATGCTCTGCAGAATGGGGAGCACGGATTGCCCCTTCTCGGTGAGCGCGTACTCCACTTTAGGCGGGATTTCGTTGTATTGCGTGCGGCTGATCAGCCCATCGGCGATCATTTCCTTCAGCATGGCGGCAAGCACGGCATCCGTGATATTGGAAAGCTCCTTGCGGATTTCGCTGTAGCGCAGCACATCCGCAGAGGCCAGGACGCAGAGAATCCTGGACTTCCACTTACCACCGAAAATGTCAAGCCCGTACTCAATGGGGCACATGATCTCTTTTTCCAGCTTGGGTTCGTACTTCATCCCGCATCACTCCATTGCTCGGATAACTATAGTTACTTTACCCAATCGGAGTGATCGTGTCAAGATGGGGGCGCGCCAACCCCATCTGTTCATACTTGGTTTACATTTACCTGCTATACTCGCACCCGTCAATGAGAGAAAGGGGTTTTTGTCGGGATGCTTGTACTCAAAAACATTGTAAAAAACTATACAATCGGCGATACCACCGTGGAGGCGCTCAAGGGAATCGATTTGGAGTTCCGCAAGAGCGAGTTCGTGTCGATCCTCGGCCCTTCCGGCTGCGGCAAGACGACGCTGCTGAATATCATCGGCGGACTGGACCGCTATACCAGCGGCGACCTGACCGTCAACCGCATATCCACCAAGGAGTTCCGAGACGATGACTGGGATGCGTACCGCAACCGGTCCATCGGTTTCGTGTTTCAGAGCTACAACCTTATTCCGCACCAGACCGTGCTGGCCAACGTGGAGCTGGCGATGACACTCTCGGGCGTGAGCAAGGCCGAGCGCAAGAAGCGCGCCGTTGAGGCGCTGACCCGCGTAGGCCTGGGCGATCAGATTCATAAAAAGCCCAACCAGATCTCAGGCGGGCAGATGCAGCGCGTCGCCATTGCGCGCTCGCTGGTCAACGATCCCGAGATTCTCCTGGCCGATGAGCCGACCGGTGCGATCGACTCGGAGACCAGCACGCAGATCATGAACATCCTCAAGGAGATCGCGGCCGACCGGTTGGTCATCATGGTTACGCACAACCCTGAGCTGGCCGAGCAGTACTCCACCCGCATCATCCGGTTGCTGGACGGCCGCGTGGTGGACGACTCCAACCCCTACCGTGCCAATATTGTGGAGCCGATTCCCAAGGCGAAAAAGGAGAAGGGCCCCAAAAAGAAAAAGCCCATGTCGTTTGTGACGGCGCTGTCGCTGAGCATGAACAACCTGCTGACGAAGAAAACGCGCACATTCCTAACCGCGTTTGCGGGCAGCATTGGCATCATTGGCATCGCGCTGATCCTCTCGCTCTCCAATGGCGTGCAGTCCTACATCTCGAAGGTGGAGGAGGATACGCTTTCCAGCTATCCCATCACCATCCAGCAGGCCACCATGGATATCGGCGGCATGATGAGCGCCGCGGCGGAGATGCGCCAGAATGCACAGGCGCATGACAAGGACCGTGTGTATTCCACCGCCATCATGAGCAAGATGGTCAGCACCATGATGTCTGAGGTGAAGAAGAACGACCTGAAAGCGTTCAAGGCCTTCATAGAAAGCCCCGAAAGTGGCGTGGCCGGTTTGGCGAACGGTGTGCAGTACAGCTACAGCACGCCGATGTACATCTATGCGGCTGATACGTCAAACGGGGCAATCCAGCTAAACCCCAGTACGCTGATGGATACCATGAGCGGCGGCATGGGTTCCACAATGGCGTCATCGTTCAGCGGCCTATCCGGCATGTCGTCAATGGACATTTGGACGGAAATGATGGACAACAAGGACGTGATCGCTTCGCAGTACGCGGTCATCGCCGGGCGGATGCCGGACGCCTACAACGAGGTAGTGCTGATTGTCGATGAGGACAACGAGATCACTGACATGACGCTATATGCGCTGGGCCTGAAGGACCCGCGCAAGGTATCCGATATGATGCGAGACATCATGGCCGGCAAGGAGATGCCCGATGAGCAGACCAGCTATAGCTTTGATGAAATCCTCAGCCTGACCTACAAGCTTGTGCTGCCCACCGATTACTACGAGAAGACAGACGGCGTATGGGTGGACCGCAGCGGCGATGAAGCCTATATAAAGGCCGTGCTGGATGACGCGATCGAGCTGAAAATTGTGGGCATTTTGCAGCCGTCGGGCGATTCGCTGGCCGTATCCACGAACGGTTCCATCGGTTACATGGCGGGGTTGACCCAGCGCGTCATTCAGGCGGTGGGTGATAGCGAGATCGTTAAAGAGCAGCTGACGGACCCGGAGATCGACGTGTTTACCGGCCTTGCCTTCGGCGTTGCGCCGGGACCGGCGGCGATCAAGATGCCGGACCTTTCGATGCTGCCGGAGCAGCAGCAAAAGATGCTGGCCGGGCTGAGCGAGGAACAGCTGGCCGAGATGATGGAGAAGTACGCGGCGTCCATGCCGGGCATGCAGGCGATGATGGGCATAACAGAGGAGCCCGAGACGCCCGCCAACACCTACGAGGATAACATTGCCCTCTTCGGTGTCGTGTCGGAGGACAGCCCCAGCGGCATCAACATCTACCCCAAGGACTTCAGCGCCAAGGATCAGCTGACGCAGATCATCCGTGACTACAACCGCCGCATGCGCGACGAGGGGCATGAGGAGCTGGCCATCCGCTACACCGATTACGTCGGGCTGATGATGTCCTCGGTCAGCACCATCATCAACACGATCAGTTACGTGCTCATTGCGTTTGTCGCCATTTCGCTGATCGTATCCTCGATCATGATCGGCATCATCACCTACATCTCGGTGCTGGAGCGCACCAAGGAGATCGGTATCCTGCGCTCGATTGGCGCATCCAAGCAGGACATCGCGCGCGTCTTCAATGCGGAAACGATCATCGTCGGCTTTGTCTCCGGTGCAATCGGCATCGGCGTAACGCTGCTGCTCTGTCTCCCCATCAACGCGCTGATCTTCTCGCTGTCGGGCATCGAAACCGTGGCGGCGCTGCCAATCGCGGGCGGAGCAATCCTGGTGGGCATCTCCATGGTGCTAACCTTCATCGCCGGACTCATTCCGTCCAGGATCGCGGCCAAGAAGGACCCGGTCGTGGCGCTGAGAACGGAGTAAAGGACGAAGGAACGAAAGAACGGGGGGACGCCAGGGGACGCTGTCCCCTGGACCCCTGCCAGAGGGGCATTGCCCCTCTGGACTCCCAATCTCGCCTGCGGGCGGGGTTTTATCTTTTTGGGGATGTTTGTGAATTGCTACCCGCCGTGAGGCGAAATGTTGGGTTTCCAAAGGGCAAGGCCCTTTGGTAGGGGGTCCAGGGGGACAAAGTCCCCCTGGCGTTTCTCTTCTTCGCCGTTCTTACCCAATCTTCACCTGCCGCTGCGATAGCGCTGCATTCACGGCCAGAAGCGCTATGGCGAGGGCTAGCAGGACCCATTTTTCGGGGTGGAGCGCGCCTTCTGTCAGGCTGAGGAGGTAGAAGCGGCCGGTGTATTTTCCTTTGGTGAAGAATTCGATGGCGAAGCAGGTCATGGGCAGGAGATAGGCGAGTGCCTGGTTGTGCCAGAGATGCCCGGCCGTGAGGCCGATTGCGCCGAACGTCAGTGCCGTGGTGAGCAGACCTATGAATGCCGCGCCCCAGGAAAAGGGATTTGCGCTCAGCGCTGCTATGCCGATATACAGGCAGACGTAGAGTACTGTGAGCAGCGCCATGGCTGCGAGGCGCACGGCAAAACCGCGCCAGTAGGGGGTGGGGCTGGAGGCCAGGACTTCGCGGCGGCCTATGCCGTCTTCCCGGAACGCCAGCGGCGTCAGCAATAGGGTTCCGACAAGAGGCATCACCATTTCCCCGATTGTGCCGACCTGCTGGAAGGCTAGGAATCGAAAGCTGATGATCACCGGCAGCACTGCAATCACCAGCGCGCACAGCGCGATGCTTGGCAGCGGCAGCAGCTTGAGGTGATACTTATACATACCGGTCACCCCGCGCGCGCTTGCGGTCATAGATGAGGCCGGAGAGGAGCACCAGTCCAGCGGAAAGGGCAACCATGCAGGCGCGGTTGATTGCGATCTGGCTGGTCCACTCGGTGGGCAATGGCTGGGTGAAGTTAAAACGGATCAGGGAGACAAACGCCGGGTACGGCCCCATGAGGCCGGGCCGTGCTACGGAGACCATCCACCAGAGGATCACAACCGGAATGGCCGCAATGCCGGTGCCCGTGGCCTCCGCGAGGAATAAAGCCAGCGCGGTAACCGCCAGTGCCGTGGGCAGCAGCCACCCGGCGCTGATAGCTAGGTATGCCCATACGTCCACCACATGGCCCTGAGCACGCATCATAAACCCACCGACGGTCGGCACCAGTGCGACCAGCATCACAAACGCGCACAGCGGCAGCGCCAGGCCTAAGTATTTCACCGCCAGGTAGTGCGGGCCGGAAATCGGGCGTGAACCGATTAGCGCGTTTGCGCCGCTGCGCTTGTCGCGCCCCATGATAAACGCCGCGAGAAATGCCGGGAAGATGCCCAGCGCAATGCCCATATAGTCGGCAAACATGCGCGCGTTGCTCCAGGTCAGTTCGCCGCCCGCGGTAAGTTCCGCGTAGTCGGCCAGCGCCTCCTCGTAGGTGCGGGGTACATAGTCGCCGACATACGGATCAAGCGTGAAGAAATCCCCGCCGAGCGCTTTGTTCAGCATCTCCATGAGGTGCGCAAAGTCCGAATAGGGCACAATGCTATTCATCTCGCTGTTATAGCCGTCCACCTCTTCCGGGCGTTTGCCGGTGACATCGGTGAATGCCTCGCGCACCAGGTCGATTTGCTCCTGAGATAGCCGCACCTGACGGTTGATGAACCCGCCCAGCGCGGGCGTCTGCACGGGGTTTTCCCATATGGCGAGGAACATCTCCCGGGTGACCCGCCGCATTTGGGCCTCCTCGGATGTATCCTGTTTCCAGCCGTATGCGGGCAGGCCTTGTTCGGTTTCGGTCAATCCAGGCGTGGGCGGCTCGGGCCAGGTAAAGGCATCCGACCAGAACTCGCCGCCGATTTGGCCCGCGACAAAAAAGATGATGATGGCAAGCGCAGCGTAAAATACGGGGCTTTTCAGCCAATGGCGCGTTTCAAACCATACCAGGCGCATGCGCTCCACCTCCTTTGACCAGCAGCATGTACGCGTCCTCCAGCCCCGGGGCCTCTGGCTCAGCGTCCGGCGAGGGCTTCTCATCGGCGACCACGCGCACGTCGTATCCCTCGGCGGTAGGAACCATCGCGACCACTGCGTATCGACGTTGCAGATCGGACAGCGCGCGGCCCTCCACAATGGTGCGCCAGACGCGCCCGCGCGCCTGCTCCGTGAGCGACTGCACGTTGCCCGCGAACAACAGCCGACCTGCGTTCATGACCGCGACATTGGCGCAGGTTTGGCGCACATCCTCCGCGATATGGGTGGAGAGCAGCACGGTCTTGCCACCGGCGACTGTACCCAGGAGGTTGCGGAAGCGAATGCGCTCCTCCGGGTCCAGGCCGGCAGTGGGTTCATCCACGATGATGATGCTTGGGTCCGCGAGAAGCACCTGCGCGATGCCCAGCCGCCGCCGCATGCCGCCGGACAGCTTGGCCACCTTGGCCCTGCGGTTGTGGGAGAGGTTGGTCAGCGTGAGCAGCTCATCGATGCGAGCGGCGCGCACCTTCCTGTCTTTCATCTCCGAGAGCATGCCCAGGTAGTCCAGCGTCTCTTCTACGGTGAAGTTGGGGTAGAATGAAAAGTCCTGCGGCAGATAGCCGATCAGGCGGCGAATGCCCACCTTGTTATCCAGCGGCACGCCGTCCATTTTGACTTGACCGCTGGTAGGCGTCAGCAGCGTACAGAGGATGCGCATCAGCGTCGTCTTGCCCGCCCCGTTGGGGCCGAGCAGCCCGTACATGCCCCCGTCAATGCGGAGCGTCAGCCCATCCACCGCTGTTTTCTCTCCAAACTGCTTGGTGAGGTTGGTTATCTCTATACTCATGATCCATCTCCTGTCCTGTTTTCAAGTTGTACGCCCTGCCAAACCCAGTCGGCGGCGCATATGAGCGAGAGGGCTAGCGCGCTGATGAGCCCGTAGCGCATCATGTCGTCGCTGGCGATGGCGCAGGCGACAGCCAGTGCGGCCATCCCTAGCGCGCCCAGCGCAATGTTCAGCCACTGCGCGCGCAGGCGTTTCTTCCGCTCGGCTTTGGCATAGACGGTTTGCAGAAACTTGCGATCTTGCGGTGTCATGGCGCGTATCCCTCCTTGTCCAGTTGTTCCTTCAGCCGCTCCTTGGCCCGGTGGTGCGCCACCTTGATGGCGCCCTGTGATCTGCCCAGGATGGCGGCGGCTTCCTTTTGCGAAAAACCCTCAATATCCAGCAAATGAATGATGCGTGCGTCCTCGGGCCGCATCGCACCAAGTGCGTCATACAGCGCGCGCTTTTGCGTCTCAGCGTAGACCGTATCCGGCGCGTACTCGGCGGCATCGACATGCGCATCGAGCGGCGCCAACCTGCGCCAGCGGCGGAACCAATCCATGCAGCGCCTGCGCACCATCGTGTACAGAATAGGCCTAAAACCATACTCCGATCTAATGCGGTGCCTGCTCGTCAGCATCCAGGCGAATGCCTCCTGCACGGCATCCTCCGCGGCGAAAAGGTCGCCAGTGAGGCGCAGCGCGAAGAGCACGGCGGGTTTGCGGTAAAGCAGCACAAGTTGTTCAAAAGCCTGCTGGTCGCCCTCTAGAAAAGCCGCCAGCAACATTTGATCCAAGCGTGTCTCACCTCCCGTCGTGTAGTATTCGCGCGAGAGGGCCGAAAGGTTACAGGGGTGTGTGAAAAAGGTGAGGGAGACGCCAGGAGGCTCTGCCTCCT
>JAVBQK010000101.1:0-41929 GCA_031549105.1 Eubacteriales bacterium | reverse complement strand
CCGGACAGGAGGCTTCGGCTTGAAAAAAGGCGACACGCGGCGCGACCAGATCGTGCAGGCGGCGGAATCTTTGTTTTACGTCAAGGGCTTTGAGCAGACCTCCGTACAGGATATCCTTGATACGCTGCACTTTTCCAAGGGTGGTTTCTACCATCATTTTGAGTCCAAGCTATCACTGCTGGAAGCGATCTGCGAGGCGCGGGCGGAGGAGAGCTATGATGCCGCACGGGATGCTGTCGCGCGCACGGGACCGGACCCGGTTAAGCGGCTTAACGCGCTGCTGGACAGCGGCGCGATGCTCCGCGCCGAAAAGCTGGACTATGTGGGCCTGTTGCTTCGCGTAGCCTACCGCGAGGACGGCGCGCTGATGCGTGAGAAGCTCAAGCAGCGCACGCTGGAACTGATGCTGCCGCTGATGGACGAGATCATCGCTGACGGGGTGCGAGAGCGCCTGTTCATCCTGCCGCATCCGTCGCTGGCGGGCGAGATGGTGCTGCGCCTCAGCGCGCAGTACACCGACGAAGTCGCCACGATGCTTACCCGCGGCGGTGAGGAAACCGATATTCTACCCGATATCCTGGCCAAGCTGGAGCTGTACCGCCACGCGGTGGAACGCCTCCTGGGCGCGCCGTTTGGCTCGGTAGTCCTGTACGACATGGAAAACCTGGCGGCCGTGTGCCGCGGGCTATCGGCAGGCGACAAGAAAAGGGAACTGCTGCGATAGAAAGCACAGGGGATGCCCTTCGCGAGGGGGCCAGGGGAGTGTAACCCCTGGCCCCTTTGCATCTCGCTTCTTGCAATTTCTCGCTTAAAATGGTAGACTACGCCCATGAAATGCTGAGAAATGCAAGGAGATGTAGGATGAACATCATTCCAAAGGGATACACCCCCATCCTGGATATCAAGGAAACGCAGGTTGCCATCAAGCGGCTGAAGGACGGATTCGAATCCTGCCTATCGGAAATGCTGCACCTCACGCGCGTTTCGGCGCCGCTGTTCGTCACGCCGGAATCAGGACTCAACGATATGCTCAACGGCGTGGAACGCCCGGTCACCTTTGACCTGGGCGAGATGCCGGATACCACCGCGCAGATTGTGCAGTCACTGGCCAAATGGAAACGTGAAGCGCTGCGCCGCTACAGCTTCGCGCCGCAGACCGGCCTGTATACCGACATGAACGCCGTGCGCCGCGATGAGGAGGCCGACAACCTTCATTCCTATTACGTTGACCAATGGGACTGGGAACTAATCATTGGCGAGAAGGAGCGCACGCTGGAGAAGCTGCGCGATATCGTCGACCGGATTTACGCCGTTTTTCTGCGCACCGAGTACGATGTCTGCATGTTTGAGCCGCGGCTGGAGCCCGTGCTGCCGCGCCATATCACGTTTGTCACCTCCCAGCAACTGGAAGATGAATGGCCCGCGTACACCGCCAAGGAGCGTGAGCGCGCGGCATGCATGCGCTATGGCGCGGTATTCGTCGCGCAAATCGGCGGCGCGCTCCGCTCCGGCCAGGCGCATGACGGCCGCGCGCCGGACTACGACGACTGGTCGCTTAACGGCGATATCCTCTTCCATTACCCGCTGCTGGACCTGGCGATGGAAGTATCGTCAATGGGCATCCGCGTCAATGCGGAGACCCTGACGCGCCAGCTCCACCTGCGCGGCAAGGACGACTGGGCGCTCCAGCCGTTCCACGCAAGCCTGCTGCGTGGCGAACTGCCGCAGACGGCCGGCGGCGGCATCGGGCAATCGCGCCTGTGCATGTTCTTCCTGAAGAAAGCGCATATCGGAGAGGTGCAGGCGTCGCTGTGGACACCCGACATGCAGCGCGTCTGCGCGGACGCCGGTATACCGCTCCTCTAGATTTATGCAGATTAAAAGTGTCTTTATGCATAAATAATTCATAAAAAGGCTTGACAATCGCATAATTATGCGTTATACTCTCACTTGTAAACATTATAAGATTTTGAGGAGGCGCACTAAAATGAAAAAGCTGCTTGCGATACTCACCACCCTGGCCCTGATCCTGACCAGCGTAGCGGCCCTGGCGGACACCCTCGTCATGGGCACCAACGCTGCGTTTGACCCCTTTGAGTACATTGGGGATGACGGCGAATACGCCGGGTTTGACATCGATCTGGCCAAAGCAATCGCCGCAGAACTGGGAAAAGAACTGGTTATTGAGGATATTTACTTCGATGGCCTGCTGGCTGCGCTCGAAGTTGGCACCGTCGACTTCATCGCCTCCGCGCTGACCATGTATGAAGAGCGCAAGGCGGCCGCGGACTTCACGATCCCCTACTACAATGCGGAACAGTCCGTCATCGTCATGGAAGGCTATGAAGGCATCAAGTCGTTTGACGACATCGTGGATAAGAAGGTCGCCGTGCAGGACGCCACGACCGGCCACTTCCTGGCCCTCGACACGATTGGCTGCGACCCGGCGAATGTCGCCGCATTCAAGGCATCTGCCGATACCGTTCTGGAGCTGATGACCGGGCGCGTCGATTGCATCATCATTGACAACGCGGTTGCAGCCAACTTTGTGAAGAGTTTCGACGGCCTGGCACTGGTAGAGGGCCTGGAAATGCCGCCGGAAGAGTACGGAATGGCGGTAAAGAAAGGCAACACCGAGCTGCTGGACGCCCTCAACGCCGCGCTGACCAAGCTGATGGAAGACGGCACCTACGCCGCGCTGCTGGAGAAGCACCTCTAAGTCAATAGACACACCCATACAGACCGGGGCGAATGATCGCCTCGGTTTTTTTCATTCGACAGCGGTCGCGCACGTTTCCCACCACCTTTCATACAATGACAATGGTGGCGCAATGCCGCCCTAACAAATGCGGATTGAGGCACAAAAGAAGCCTTGTCGAATCTCATTTTTACCGTTTCACAACCAGGAGGGAAGAAAGAATGGATAACGAATCCAACGATATTTTCCAGCGTGGCTGTTTGTTCCCCGGCGGCTGCGGTTGCTGCCATCCCTGCTGCATCAAGTGCCCGACCGGCCCCACTGGCCCCACGGGCGCGACCGGCGCTGACGGCGCGACGGGCCCCACCGGCCCGACTGGCCCCACCGGTGCTGATGGCGCGATCGGCGCGACCGGCCCGACCGGCGCGACCGGCCCGACCGGCGCCACTGGCGCGACTGGCGCGACTGGCGCGACTGGCGCGACTGGTGCTGATGGCGTGATCGGCGCGACTGGCCCGACGGGTGCGACGGGGGCAAATCATCATCCGCAACCCTTGACAAACGGCGCATATGCCTTCATGCTATAGCAAAATATTCTGCGCAGGAGCGGTCAAGCGATGGATCTCAAGGCACGGGCGAAACAGCTGAAGACGGACATTCCGGCGGTGTTCATTGCCCTGAAGAAAAAAGAAACACCCATCCTGGCGAAGGTGCTGGCAGGCGTTATCGTTGCCTACGCGCTCTCGCCCATCGATCTGATCCCCGATTTTATTCCCGTCCTAGGCTATCTGGATGACCTCATCCTGCTGCCAGGCCTGGTCGCGCTGACCATCCGGCTGATCCCACAAGATGTGTTCGCCGCCTGTCGCGAAGAGGCGGCAGGCCTTTGGGCAAATGGCAAACCCAAGAAATGGTGGTATGCACTGCCCATTGTGATCGTCTGGCTTTTGGTCGTCGCTATCATCATCAAGGCAGTTTTCTTCTGATAGCCGCGCCCCTAGCAGAACAAATCCCCTCCGGCATCCGCCGAAGGGGTATGTGAACTTCATAATATGTTAGAGATTCCGGTTGATGTCCGTTACCCCTTATAGTTTCGCTTCAGGCAGCGCATCCCTCCTTTATGTTTTCTGCTACTTGTCCAAGTTCGTCGCTCATGGGCTTCACATCCTCTTGTTTTCCTTCGTTGAACATAGGATACCAGCCGAATGTGAACCTGGTATGTCACGATTATGAGCGTTCAAAGAACTATTGTTTCCGCACTGGGATTAATAGGTCCAGCTGGACAAACTCGCTCCCGCCGCCGGATTTCAGGTAGGTGTAGGCATTGAGATGCTCCTCCAGCGAGCCGAACATGTTCTCCGGCGAGCCATCACCGCGGTACACATATTCCCCGTTCGTGCGCACCCACTCGTCCAGCCATCCCCACTCGTGGAAGTCGCCCATTTTGATTGCATGGGCGGCGAACAGTCCGCCCTCAAACTTGCGCTTCATCAGCGGTTCCGGCACGTTCAGATCGTCCGGGATCGTAATCCAGAACTCATAGCCGTGCGCGTTTGTTTCATCGACGGGGTTGGGGTGATTGAAGCCGTACATGCGCACATCGGGCTTGATGCGGACGATATCCACATCGAGCGCGAACTGCTTGATTTGCTCGCCTGCGATGTCTTCCGGGTCATCCCCTATGAAGTGGCTGGCCGCCACCGTGGCGGGCGGTAGGTAGACTATCCGCACATTCCGCAGCTTTCCCAGCGCGGCGTCGGCCTGGTTTAGATCGTTCATGGTTCGTACCTCCTTGCGTTTGACTGTCTCGTCCGGCACGGATTGGATCAGCGCGCGGACGGTCGCATCGCTGAGCAGATGATCGCCCAGCCGAATGGACTGGATTTCCCGCAGGCGCTCCATCAGCGCGTGGAGAATCTCGCGCAGCGTCTCCAGCGCGTCAATCTCCCCGCGGATGGCATCCGCGTGCCGCTGAAAGAGCGTAATCGCCTCGACGGCGTCATCGCTCTCCAGCAGCTCTCCAATCTGCTTGATGGGGATGCGCAGCTTGCGGAGCAGCACGATCTGCGACAGCCGCAGCACGTTCGACTCGTCATACGACCGGTAGGCATAGTCCGGAAGGCGGATGCTCTTGATCAGCCCCATTTCCTCATAATACCGCAGCGTCCGGGGCGAGATATCAAACCGGCGGCTCGCCTGCGTGATCTTCATCAGCTCCTGCATGCTTCGTCCCCATTTCGTTCTGTGATCAAAGCGCTTTGTGACCTCAGTATACAGGCTGACGCCGCGTCAAAGTCAATGCCTAATCGATGCGCCAGGAGAAAATATTCGAATGTGTATGGCCTCGGTCATACAGGTCATGCCACTCGGGGATGCGGGCCACGCGCAGCAGCTGTGCGCCCAGTTTCTCGCATACGCGCCGGGAGGCAGCGTTCGTTACGTTGTTGGTGATAAGCGCCTCCCGCATGCCATGGAGCCGCATCACCGGGGCCAGCAGGCGGCACGCTCGGACGGCATAGCCCTTCCCGCGCTCCGCTTCATCCACGCTGTAGCCGATTTGCCCGCCATAAAAGAGGCTCTCGGGATACCCGATGCGCAGATTGATCTTCCCAATGGGGGCCCCGTCCCTGCAAATATCAAAATCATAGGCCGGAACCCACTTTTTCACCGGATCAGCTGGGACTTTGGCGGTGCAGACGAGCGTGATCACACCATCCGTCAGCTCCGGCAGCTCGGTAAACTCATCGAACACGAATGGCAGTGCCATCATGCGGGCGATATCCTGCTGGGTTTCCCAGTCCTCGCGCACGATTGCGTACAGCTCACTGTCCTCGAACCCTTCGCGCCCACGATATTTCTGCCGCGCATGGCCCTCATGGACCATGCCGGCCTTCTGCATTACCTTGCCGGATGCTGGGTTGTTCACCGCGTGGTAGGTCTCAATCCGATTGAGGCGAACGCGCTCAAACATATAGGCGATTGCCGCACGGAGGGCCTCGGTGGTGTAGCCGTTTCCCCAATAGGCCTTGCCTATGCAATAGCCAGCATCGGCCGTCTCATCGTGGTCGCTGATCATGAATATTCCGATGGAACCAATCGCCCCGCCATCCGGCAGGCAGATCGCCCAGTGGTATGTCCGGGGGTTTTCATACGAATCAGCCCACGCTGCCACCACCTTCGCCGTCTCATCGGCGTTCGCGTGCGGAGTCCAGCGCAAATAGCGCGATACTTCCGGGTCACTGGCCCAAACGTCGAATACGCGCGGCGCGTCCTCCGGGCGGAACCGGCGCAGGATCAGGCGCTCGGTTTGGATCGTTTGTGTACCAATGTGGTGTAGCATGGATCGATTCACCCCTTTGTAATTTGGTTAGCAGTACAATACCGGAAGAGAGCACTTTCGTCAACCGGAAAAATGAAAAAGGCGCCGAATGGCTCCCGTCGCACACCGCCCTGTGCCATTCATAGGCTGATATGAACGGATCAACAGAAGGAGGCAGAATGAAACGCCATGGCGCGCAAAGGCAAAACAATCGATGCAGCGGCTACTCTCTGGCGCGTTGCCGTATACATACGCCTCTCCAGAGAGGATGGCAACGACGAAAGCGAGAGCGTGACCAACCAGAAGAAAATACTAACTGAGTACATGCGGACCTACTTTGACGGGCCGCACACCGTCGTGGATTTCTACATCGACGATGGGCTGACCGGCACCGATGACACGCGGGCTGACTTCATGCGCATGATCCAGGATATCGAACAGGGGCGCGTCAACTGCGTGCTGTGCAAGACGCTGGCCCGCGCGTTCCGCAACTACTCGGACCAGGGGTACTACCTGGAGTATTATTTTCCGCAGAAGAAAGTTCGCTTCATCTCCACCGGCGACCCCAAAATCGATACGTTCACCAACCCCGAGGCGATCACCGGCCTGGAGGTACCCATCACCGGCCTGATGAACGACCGGTTCGCCGGGCGTACCTCCAGCGACGTGCGGCGCACGTTCGACACCAAGCGGCGCAATGGGGAGTTTATCGGCGCGTTTCCGCCCTATGGATACCTGAAGGACCCTGAAGACAAAAACCGGCTGGTGATCGACCCGGAAATTCTGCCCATCAAGCGCGACATCCGCGACTGGATTCTGCATGAAGGCCTCAGCCTCAGCGGCGCGGCGCAGCGGCTGAATGAACGCGGCATCCCCAACCCGACCGCCTACAAGCGCGGCAAGGGCTGGCGCTACTCCAACCCACACGCCGCACAAAACGATGGGCTATGGACCGGGCCGACGGTCAAGCGAATGCTGCTGGACCCCGTCAACCTGGGCCATATGGTGCAGGGGAAGCAGCGGGTGGTCAGCTACAAGGTGCACGAAAAGGTCGCCGTGCCCAAGGATGAATGGTTCGTCGCCGAGAACACGCATGAGGCGACGTTTACGCAGGAGGAGTACGACAGCCTCTCCCGGCTGCTTGCCCGCGATACCCGCACACCCAACGGCCAGCGCACAGTGCACCTGCTGGCGGGCTTTCTTTTCTGCGCCGATTGCGGCAAAGCACTGCAGCGCAAAAGCGCCAAGGGTACTGTCTACTACGCGTGCCGGACCTATACCGAGAAGTTGAAAAGCCGATGCACAAAGCACTCCATCCGGGCGGATGCGCTGGAAGCGGCGGTGTTGGCGGCTGTCCAGACGCAGGTTGTGCAGGTTGACAACTTAGCGGGGTTGCTGAACGAGACTGCCGCCGTATCTGCCATGCAGCCACAACATACACGAGTGGAGAAAATGCTGGCGGATAAGCGGCGCGAGCTGGAAAAAGCCCGCGCGGTATCGGATAGCCTTTACGCGGACTGGAAGATGGGCGAGATTACGCACGAAGCATACCGGCGGATGAAAGGCAAGTACCAGGACCTGCTCCGCCAACTGACTGGCGCGCTGGAGGCGCTGGAGGCGGAACAGCAGCGAATGCTCGCGGAGGCAGCCTCTCCAAGCGAGGCGCTTGTCATGCTGCAAAAGCAGGGCAATGTGCCGGCGCTGGACCGCGCCATTGTCACTGTGCTGATTGACACGATCCGGGTGCATGAAAACAAGGCCGTCACGATACGCTTTCTAGTCGCCGACGGGTGGCTGCACGCAGCACATTAGGCCGCCGGTTGCGGATCGCGGATTGCGGCCACCGGTGCTACTGGCGCGGACGGCGCGAGCATCACTGGCCCGACCGGCCCCACGGGTCCGACTGGCGCCACGGGTGCCACTGGCGCGACTGGCGCGACTGGCGCGGACGGCGCGAGCATCACCGGCCCGACCGGTCCGACAGGTGCCACTGGTGCTACCGGCGCTGACGGTGCGGTTGGTGCTACCGGCCCCACCGGCGCGACTGGCGCGGACGGCGCAGTTGGTGCCACCGGCGCTACCGGTGCCACTGGCGCGGACGGCGCGACCGGCCCGACTGGCCCCACCGGCGCAACCGGTCTGCAGGGTCTGCAGGGTGAGCAGGGTCTGCCTGGCTCGCAGGTTAGCTCTGTCTACGTCTTCAACTATGGATGCGAGTGCGTCGCTCCGTACGGCGAGGTCACGTTCGACCAGACGTCGGTTCCGTCGTTCCCGGTCCTGGGCATGACGTTTGTGGGCCCGTCCACGATGTATTTGACGCTGCCGGGCATCTACCGCATCGACTATACGTTCCTGGCCAAGTGTGCCGGCACAACGCTGGCGCTGTTCCAGAACGGCGTGGAGATTCCGGGTTCCCGCTATACGTCGCAGATTGCCCCGGATTCGGTGAAGGGCTTCGTCTTCTTCCTCGTGGAAGACGCCAGCACGCCAATCGCGATTACGCTGCGCAACGTGAACCCGTGCCAGTACGCGGAAGTCGATTGCAAGTGCCTGCTTGACAATGTTGTCAACGCCAGCATGCTGGTCACCGGCATCGTCGTAGCGACGGTATAACCTTTCCCTTACCAAAGAAAGTTGTGCAAAAGAAAGGGCGCTTCCGTTTGGAAGCGCCCTAAACGCTTATTCCTTTGTAAATGCTTCCAGGTACTTCGCCGACGACCGCGACATCTCCAGGCTGAACGCGCTCTCATACTTGCGCTTCCAGAATGCTTCCACGCTCTTCACAAAATCTACATTCGCGTGTCCTGCCCGGGCCTCGCGCTCCAGGTACATCTCGCGGTGCTCCTCGGGCGTCAATGTGCGGTAGGTGTTTTCAAAGACCACATAGCACTCGCCGAACCGCACGGGCTTTTTGCGCACCTTCTGCTGCTCGGTAGGGTAGCCTATCACCAGCATCGCCACTGGGACCACTTCCTCCGGCAGGTTCAGCAGTGCGCGAATATCCTCACAGTTCTCCAGAATGTCGCCGATGTAGCAGGAACCAAGGCCGAAGCTCTCGGCTGCGACAACTGCGTTTTGCGCGGCGATGGTGGCATCCGTCAGCGCGAGCAAAATGTCGCCCGCCATCGGCGCGCGGGATGGCAGACCCGCCGCCAGGTACGTATCCAGCCAGCGCCGACAATCCGCCAGGAACACCAACGCCACCGGCGCGGTCGCGATGAACTGCTGGTGATCGCACTTATCGGCCAGTATGGCCTTCAGCGCCGGGTCGGTGATGTCCAGGATGGTGTAGAGCTGCTGGCAGCCGGCGGTAGGCGCTTCAAACGCCGCCTCCAGCACCGCGCGCTTGATCTCCGTGGGTACTTCTTTGGGTTCGAACACCCGCACGCTCTTTCGCGCACGCAACGCCCGCATCGTATCGTTCATGGCATTCCTTTCGCCCGGTTACTCAACCCGGAAAGATTTGATTTCATAGGGCCGGAGCGAAACCTCCAGCTCGTTCCCGGCGCGATTGGCGCGCTCCAGGCGGTCCTCCAGCAGGTCGCATACGGACGCATGCTCGAAGTCGAAGCCCAGCTTCAGCGCCGTCTTCGTGCGGCGGCCATAGCACTCGTATAGGCGGACAATGATGCCATGCCCATCCTGCGCCTGCTTGACCGACTCGATCACCACGTTCGGCGCGTCCACCGCCGCGAACGGCGCGGGTGCTTCTCCGCCTCCTTGGGCTGAAACCGCCAGCACCGGCACGTTCAGGCGGTAGCCCATATCGGCGGTGCCCGCCTCGCGCCAGCCGCCCTGATGCGGCATCAGCGAATAGGTGAAACGGTGCACCTCCTGGTCCGCGTCCGGGTTGGGGCTGGTGGAACTCTTGAGCAGCGTCAGCGCCATCGAGTTCTCGTCGACCGAGTGGCCGTACTTGCAGTCGTTCAGCAGCGATACGCCGAACCCGTCCTCGCTGACGTCGGCCCATTTGTGCGCGCAGACCTCAAAGCGCGCGATGTCCCAGGTGGTGTTCTTGTGCGTCGCGCGGCGGAGGTTGCCATACTGGATGTCAAACGTCGCCTCATTGTAGAACACATCCACGGGAAAATGTGCCTTGAGCAGGTACTGCTTCTCCTGCCAGTCGGCCGTGGTGGCGAAATCAATGCGGCCGATATCGTGGTAGAAATACAGGTCCTGCGTGATGGTGGAGCGCATGTAGCGGTAGGTGACGCGCAGCAGCGCCAGCACCGGACCACGGGAGATAACCTCCACATGCTGCACGTCGTCCACCTCCCAGTGGCGGCGGTCGTAGTAGATGTTCATGTCCCAGGCATCGTAGTTGTGCGGCTTGTTCTCGTAGCAGACGATGCGGTTGAGGGCCTCGCCGGGCCTAGCGACCTGGCGGCCGTCCGCCTTGCCGATGAGGCTTACAATGCGCATCGCATCGTCAAACTTGCCCGCGAAATACGGCGTGTCGAATCCGGTCATATCGGCATGCACCGACTCGGCGTCGATCTCCGCGCGGTCAAACCACAGCGGTGTGGCCGTCATCGGCGCCATGCCGCGCACGAACGCACACGCACGGCCTTCGACATGCTGCACGGGGAAGCGGTTGCCCGCAGCGTCCCGCAGCGCGGTCACATCCGCGGGCGCAGTGAACCAGACGATGTCGTCGCGGCCATGCGAGAGGGTGTTGACCGCCAGCACATCGCCGCCGGTGGTCGCCGCGAGCGAATCCATCGCCGCGTTCTTCAGCGCCTCAAGCTCCACAAAGCGACGGCGGTACATCTCCTCGGAATCGTCGTAGACCTTCTTGATGGACGAGCCGGGCAGGATATCGTGGAACTGCAACGTCAGCACGTCCTCCCAGATTGCGTTCAGTTCGGCCTGCGGGTACATAGCGCCGCGCAGGCGTGTGGCCATCGCGCTGAGCAGCTCCACATCGCGCAGCATCAGCTCGATCTTGCGGTTGTCACGCTTGTTGCGGGCCATCGCGGTGTAGGTGCCGCGGTGGTACTCCAGGTACAGCTCGCCCGACCATTTGGGCAGGCGCGGATCATCCGTGACGCGCGCCTCCAGCGCCTCAAAGAACGGGCGCGCGTGGCCGGGCCGGGTGGCCGGGGTCGCGGGCATCGGCACCTGCATGCGGCGTCCGTTTTCCAGCATCCAGTCGGTCGGGCCGCCACCACCGTCACCAAAGCCGTAGCTGACGAGGAACTGATCGTCGATTCCCTTCTGCTGGAACCGCTGCCAGCCGCCAGATACCTGCTGCGGGTTCAGCATGGCATTATACGTGGTGAAGTACGGCAGGCCGTCATGCCCGGCCTTGTCCTCCTCGGCATAGTCGCGCGAGGGCGAAAAGTGCGTGAGCACCTCGCTGCCGTCGATTCCCTTCCAGGTGAAGGTGTCGTAGGGTGACTGGTTAAACTCACTCCAGCTCAGCTTGGTGGTCATGAAATAATCGATGCCCGCCAGCCGCATGATCTGCGGCAGCGCGGCGGAGTAGCCGAACACGTCCGGCAGCCACAACACGCGGCTGCGCTTGCCAAAATGGCGCTCAAAGAAGCTCTGGCCGTACAGGAACTGCCGCACCAGCGATTCGCCGCTGGCCAGGTTGCAATCGGCCTCCACCCACATGCCGCCCTCCGGCTCCCAGCGTCCGTCCTTCACCGCCTGCTGGATGCGGACGAACAGCTCTGGCTCGTCCTCCAGCACCATGTTGTACAGCGCCGCCTGGCTGGACATGAACTTGTACTCCGGGTACTCCTCCATTAGCTTGAGCACCGTGGCAAAGCTGCGCACCGCCTTGTGCCGCGTCTGATAGAGGTCCCACAGCCACGCCACGTCGATGTGCGTATGGCCGACGCAATCGGCATAGGCGACCGGCGGCAGCGCAGCGCGCTTGTCATAGTATTCTTTTTTGAGGTACATACGGGCTGCCGTGACCGACGCATCAAACTCCAGGCTGTGCGGGTCGCGCAGATCCAGCAGGTCCAGCGCGCGGCTGAGGGTTTCCAGCGTGGTTTCCCTTTCGCGCACGCCATCGCGCAGCAGCAGCGCCGCGCGGTACGGGACCTCGATGTCGTAGTACAGCTGGCGCACCGGCTCATTGATGTCTTGCAGCGAAATCTCCAGCACCGGCAGCGCGCGGCCCGGCTCGGTCGGCGCGGTGTAGGCGTTGAGCAGCACCGCGAAAGTGGAGAACGGTTTGGCCTCCTGCTGCAGCGTCAGCGTGGTGTGCTTGGTGTCAAACGCCTGCTCAATCCGCCCGTTGATGCGCACCACAAACTGCGGGTTGGTGGCCTCCCACTCGCGCTCGCGCCCAGTGCGGATCGCCAGCACCACGCGCCCGGTGAACCGCTCCGGCACCGACGCGGTGAACGCGAAGTCCCACCACTCGCCGTCCACACCCCAGGTGGAGCCGTTGACAAACGGTGCATTGGGCGTATGGCCGCGCGGGGCCACCAGGATGTCCGATACGGGCTCGCTTTCGCGAACCGACAGGCGGGAAAGCTCATCCAGCATCCGGCCGAGCCGGGCGTCCAGTTGATGCATTTGCATGGCAGTTTCCATCCTTATCTATTTTTGCCCCTACAGTGCCTCCACTGCTCGCATCGCGGCCAGCAGCATTTCGCCTGTTATGGGGTATGGCACATATTCCATGTCGGGCACGGGCAGCGCGGCTGCAACCGCGGGCGCAAGCGCCTCGTCGGTCATGGGGATTTCCATCTCACCAAGCGTCACCGGGGAGCCGAGCGCCACGAGGAACGCGCGGTGCCGGGCGAGCAGCTCGGGCTGGTTATCCAGCATCAGCTGCACCAGGCAACCGTAACCCACCAACTCACCATGCAGGATGCGGCCCTCCACGCCCGGCAGGCTGCCCAGGCCGTAGCAGACCGAGTGCGCCACCGCGCCGTTGTACTTGGTATCAACCAGCAGCGATGTCATGCCGGTGCTGACCAGCGCGCACTGCACCGCCATCGCGAACGCGTCCGTCGCTTCGCCGCGCAGGCAGTCTGCATACGCCGCCTCGCCCACCGAAAGCAGCGGCTCATAGATCGAGCGGCCGATCTCCAGGCCAAGCCGGCTGACGTAGTCCAGCTGAGCGTTTCTGGCGCAGAAAGTCGATTCCAGGTGCTTGGCCATCGCGTCGGTGATGCCCGCGCGGAAATAGCGCGCAGGCGCCGCCACCAGAAGCGCCGTGTCCAGGAACACATGCACCGGCGGCGCATCCAGCAGTATGAACTGGTCGAGCTTGCCATCCGCGTGGTAGACGATCGATAGCGCGGTGACCGCCGCGCACGTGGCGGCGATCGTCGGCAACGTGTACACCGGCAGGCCGATCAGCTGACCTGCGGCCTTCGCCACATCCAGCGCCTTGCCGCCACCGATGCCCAGGATCGCCTGCGCGCCCGCCTCGCCCGCGGCCTCCGCCGCCTGGCCGATGACCTCCATCGTGCACTCCGGGCCGTACTTGATGTGGCAGCAGATGTCCAGCCGGGGAAGCCTGTCCTTCGCGGCGGCCCAGCTCTTCTCGCCGCTGATCACCGCGACGCGCAGACCCTTGAGCGCCTCGTATAGCGCGGTCATCGCGCCGTCGCCAATGGTGTATGCGGAAAACCGCACCGTATCGCCATGTATCATCAGAAAACCTCCGTTTCAAACCTAGCCCAAGGAATCGGCACGCCGGTCTCTCCATCCAGCAGCCTGCCGATGTGCAGCAGCAGCGGGAAGTCATGAAGATTTGCCTTGCCCCGCGCAGCCAGCGCTGTGACCGCGCTGAGCGTGCGCCGTGCAATGGAGACGCTCTCCAGCGTCACCCCGCTGAGCGAAGCCATTGCTTCCTCAAAGGAGAACCCACGCCCCAGCAGCGCGCCAAGCCTGCGCGTGCGCCCGCCAAAGATGGTGACATACAGGTCGCCTGCCGCGTATACGATGTTTTCCGCACCACCGCCGGTAAGTCTCAGCAGCGTCGAAATCTCCCGCACGCTCTGGCCGAATAGCGCCGCCTGCGGGTTGTAATGCAGCGTGCCGCCCTTGCCCTCCTCCGCCTCGGCCATGCCGACCGCCAGCGATACCGCCAGCGCGTATGCGTTCTTCAGCGCGACTGCGAACTCCACGCCGATCACATCCAACGACAGGCTGATATGGTAGAAACTCGTCTCCAGCATTGCTTTCAGACGTCTTAGCACGCCCGGGTCATCCCCGCAGAAGCAGACCGCGCTGTGCCGCCGGTCCGCCAGCTCGTAGCTGGTACACGGCCCGCCGATCGCCGAGAGCGAATGTCCCATCGGGCAGCGGTTTGCCAGCACGCGCGGAAACGGCAGCATTGTGCCGTCCGGCATGTCCAGCATGCCCTTGGTGACCGATAACACCGGCACGCTCACCGGAATTTTCGGCAACACTGTATCGGCAAACCAGTCCACGCCAAAGCTGCTGACGCCGCAGATGACGATATCCGCGCCCAGCAGCGCGCTTTGCAGCACCTCAATATGATGATACGAAACGCCCTGCGGCAGCGCGCGCCGCATCGTCAGGTGCTCGCCGGTCTTCCGCGCGTGCTCAATGATCTCCCGATCCAGGTGCGTGCCAACGATGCGAACCTCGTGTCCATTTTCCCGAGCGGGTATGCTCATCGCCGATCCCATCATGCCCGCGCCAACAATCACAATCACACCCATGCTTACGCCCTCCCAGTACGAATCTTACAGAAAATACTGGGACTGTCAAGGCTCTACAGGAAAAAATGCGTTCTGCCGCCGGTCGGGTCAGTACTGCTGGAATACGCACTCCATCCGCCCGTCCCGCGTGGCGCTGACGGTGAACGCATGTCCCTTCACATCGGCCTCCAGTACCGCCGTCTCCTGGCCGTTTTGCCAGAGCAGCGAGAGGCGGTCATCCGCTGTATCCGCGATGGTCAGCGTACCGTCAAACGCCGGGTGGGTGTTCCGCAGCCGAAGCAACGAGAGGATCGATTGCACGATTGGTCGCTCAAACTCGGCCTCCAGCTCCTGCCCAGCATAGTTCTTGCGGTTGATGAACCGATGATCCGCGATGGGGAAATCCATCTGGTTCACGCCCGCCAGCAGACCCACGTAGTACACCTGCGGAATGCCCGGCGCGAATAGTTGCAGCGTCCGGGCCAGCAGGTATGCCCGCTCGTCTTCGTTCAGCATGGAGAAGTATGTGCCATATAGTTGATAGGATTTCTTGTAGCGCTTCTTAGATTCGTCAATGGGTTTGAATGCATATGACAGGTTTGGTTCAATTCGGTCGATGACAGCCTGCGCCTGTTCTTCCGTCAGGATGCCTGCGGCGTCGTGTACGCCGACGCCATCATGCGTGTCCAGCACGGTGAATTGGTTGCGTGGACAGATGGTAAACCAGTGCTTCATCGCGCGCGCGTCTCCGCTGAGCAGCGTGTGCAGCATCAGCATCGGCAGCACAAAATCGTAGGTGTAGTAGCCTTGTCCGGCAATCTTCAGCGCCGTCTCGTACGGAGCGTGCACCTCGGGCAGCAGCGTCATCCCCAGGCGGGAGAGTGTATCACCGCACGCCGCGATCAGTTCCCACACCTTCGGCTCCACAAAGAAGCAGTTGGTGCCGCGCACCTTGGTGATGTAGCCATAGGCGTCCAGCCGCACCAGCGAGATGCCGTGGCTGCCCAGCGCCGCGAGGTTGCGGAAGATGTAGTCGCGCGTAGCCGGGTGATCGGTATCAAGGTCAATCTGCTGTGCGGTAAATGAGCACCACAGCCGCTTCTCCGTCCCATCCGGCAGCATGACGGTGACGAACAGCGGCTTGTCCGACCGGCGGTAGAGCAGCGCGTACTCCTCCGCAGGCGGCTTGCCACCCCAGAACGCGTCGTAATCAAAGAACATCGGCGCATAGGGCGAGGCCTCGCCGTGCTGCATGTAATCCTCAAACTCCCGGCTCTGGCGGGAGATGTGGTTGACCATCATGTCGCACATCAGCGTGTAATCTTTAGACAGCGCCTCGATGTCCGCCCAGCCGCCGAATGTGGGTTCGACCTCCTCATACGTCAGCGGGGAAAAACCCCGGTCGCCGCTGGAAGGGAAGAACGGCAGGATGTGCATGCTGCCCACCGCGCCGGTGAGGTATGTTTCGGCGGTGCGCGCAAGCGCCTTCAGGTCGCCGCCAAGGCTGTCCGGGTAGGTGATGAGCATGACCTTGTTGGGGATTGCAGACATGTGTCAACCTTCCTTTGCTAGTTGATGGTATAGTGTGCGCAGCGGACCTTGCATGGGCAAGTAGCCGCCGCGGTAGAGCGTATCGTATTTTTCGGAGGTTTCCGTGCATGGGTGGTGGATAGCAGCGCTGTCTGGTTCGGGCAGCGGGGATACCAGCCGCGCCGCACCCAGCAGCGCGGCCTCTTCCGTACCTGCGACCGTTACCGGAAGGCGCAATACGTCCGCCATCGCCTGCAGAAAGCGCGGGTGGGCGGTAAGCCCGCCGGAGACCGTCAGCGCCTCAGCATGCCCCATCGCGGGCGTCTCCAGGATCAGCCGTGACTCCATCGCGATGCCTTCATACACGGCCAGCGCCAGTTGTCCGCGCGATGTACCCGCCGAAAGCCCCAGGAACCCACCGCGCATCGCGGCGTCCAGGTGCGGCGCGCCGCTGCCGGACAGGTATGGGAAGTAAAGAAGGCCGCTGGGGCCATAGGGCATCTGGGCCGCGTCGTCCAGCATGCCGCCGTACCCATCGCCGCCATATAATAAGCGGTTGAGCAGCGATACCGATCCGCCCGCAGACTGAATCGAGCCAAGCACATGCAGCCCCTCGCCTGTCACCGTCGGCCCGAATGACAGGCCGGACACCGTGTCGGCTTCGTCCAGCCGCTTTTCGGCGCGAGTGGCCAGCAATACCTGCGCCGTGCCCAGTGACCCGAACAGCCGCCCAGGCAGCGCCGCGCCAACGCCGTATGCTGCACACAGGTGGTCGTGGCCACAGAGATGCACAGGAATGCGCTGCGGAAGGCCAATCTCCCGCGCCATTAGGGCCGTAATTTCACCCACCGGCGCACCGGAGGGAACAAGCGGCGGGAGCATCGTTATTGCCAGGCCCGCGTAGTCAAGAAAGGCTTCATCCCAGCAGTCCTGAAGGATGTCGTAGGCGTAGGTGCGTGCTGCAAGCGTCGGCTCCGCCGCGCATGCGCCTGTCAGCAGGAACACCGCGTACTCCACCGCGCCTAGCCAGCGCGTTTCACATGGAGAAAGACCGGCCGCCTCCAGCAGGTAAAGCATCTTGTACACGCCGTACTTGTAACTGTTTGGCAGGCCGGTAATGGCACGTCGATCAGCAAATTGCGGATCGTCTCGGTGTGCGGCGAAGATGGCCTCCGTCCGCCGGTCATGCCACATCAGCAGCGGCGAGCGCGGCAAAAGGGTTTTCGCGTCCAGCAATAGCCCAGCCTCCGCCATGCCGGTCAGTGCCACACGGGTAACCGCCATGCGTGCGTCTTCAGGCAGCTGCAAAAGCAACGCCTTGAGCGAGGGCAGCATTGCACCCGCGTCCTCCAGCGAAGGTGTCGGTATGCGCGCAACATGCGGCATCGCGTCTGAACCGTCCACAATGCCGGCCTTCCAGCTCGTCGTTCCCAGGTCCAGCGCCAACACCGGCATATTCCCGCCCCCTATCGCCCGTATCGTAGCATGCGCCGCCCGCCTTTTCAAGCGGCTTTGACGGAAAATGAAAGAATATAGAAATAATTGAAAAAAGGCAGGGGTTGTGCTATCCTACTGGGCGGAGGGACACAGATGATACCGATGTTGCGCAAGGAGAATATCATGGGCCTGCTCAGGGAGGGCGATGTGCTGCTCCTGCAAGATTTGGCACGCGCGCTGGACATTTCCGAGTCGACCGTGCGGCGCGATCTGAAGGAGCTGGCCGAAACAGGCGAAGTGGAGCTGTTGCGCGGCGGCGGCGTGCGCCTGCGGGTGGAGGCGGTCGCGCAGAGCATTGATGCTCGACTGGAACTGAATGCTGCCGAAAAAGACCGGATCGCGCGGTGCGCGGCCTCGCTGGTGCAGCCGGGCGATACCATCTTTCTGGACCCATCCAGCGCCAACGCGATGCTGATCGGCTACCTGACCGCAGAGAACGTCTCCTGTGTGACCAACTCGCTGCTGCACGCAGAGCGGCTGCTGCGCGCGGGCATCCCGTGCGTGCTGATCGGCGGGCAGGTGAAGCCCTTCACCCGCTCATGCGTGGGCGCGGCGGCGGAGGCCGCGATGCGCGGCTATCGCTTCAATAAAAGTTTTCTTGGGGCCAATGGCGTCAGCGTGCAGCTGGGCCTGACCAACCATGACCCGGCCGAACAGGCCATCAAGCGCCTGGCGATCGAACAGTCGATGCAGGCATTTTTTCTCGTGGATTCCAGCAAATTCGGCGCGGTGGCGATGTGTCAGGTCGCGGCGATCGACGAGTGCGCGATCATCGCCGATAGGCCACGCCGCGAGCTGGAACCTTTCCCCAACATCCTCTACGCATAGGAGGGAGCGCAAATGCAAAGAACCGTCGCCATCGTGCACACCACGCCCGCCACCATTGCTGCCGTGCGCGGCATCCTCTCGCGGATGATGCCGGAACTGACCGTCCATAACTATCTTGATGACAGCCTGCTGCCCGAGATCAACCGCGATGGGTTCATCAGCGACTCGGTGCGTTACCGCTTTTTCTCGCTGGCGCAGGGCGCGGCACTCTCCCGGCCGGACGCGATGCTCTGCGCCTGTTCGTCCATGGGCGAGCTGGTGGAGATGGCCGCGCCCAGCTTTGCGATGCCGTTTCTGCGCATTGACGCCCCAATGGCGCGCGAGGTCGCCTTGCGTGGAGGCCGCGCCGTGGTGCTCGCGACGCTTGGCTCCACATTGCGCCCCACCCGCGCGCTGATTGAGCGCGAGGCCGCGCGGCTGGGAAGTGACCTGGCGCTAACGAGCATGGTCATCGAGGGTGCGGGCGCGCTGCTGACCAGCGGCGATACCGAAGGATACGACGCGCTGCTGTGCGAGCATTTCCTGCGCCTGGCCGATCAGGCGGATACGCTGGTGTTGGCACAGGCGTCTATGGCGCGGGCTCTTTCCGGGCTGCCGGACGGCATCCGAGCGAAGTTCGTCACCAGCCCGGAGAGCGGGCTTGGCGCGCTGGTTGATGTAGTCAAATCATTAGAGGGGGCGAATCCATGAACCGAACCGGCATACTTGATCAGTTCGCAAAGGCGCGGGAAGGCGGCTACGCACTGGGCAGCTTCTCCCCGAGGAACACGGTGCTCATCCCCGCGGTGCTGCGCGCGGCAGAGGCGACACGCTCGCCGGTCATCGTGCAGATGTCGTCCAACGAGCTGCGCTGGTTCGACCTGACGGCGAAGGAGTTCGCCGATGCGTTCTTTGAGGCGGCGGAGGGCATTGCCGTGCCCGCGATCCTGCACCTGGATCATACCTATGATTTTGCGGTCATCCAGCAGGCGATCGACGCTGGGTTCCACTCGGTGATGGTCGATGGCAGCCAGCTGCCGTTTGCGGAGAACATCGCGATCACGCGGCGCGTGGTGGAGCTGGCACATGCAAAGAATGTGGCAGTGGAGGCGGAGCTGGGCAGCATCGGTGGCACGGACAAGCTGGAAACCGGGCACGACAGCAGGCTGTTCACCGTGCCAGAGGAAGCGGCAGAGTTTGCCGAACGCACCGGCTGTGACAGCCTGGCCGTATCCATCGGCACGGCGCACGGCGTTTATCCGGTGGCTAGCCCAGCGCTGGACTACGATCGGCTGGAACGGATCGGAGAGCTGACTAGCGTGCCGCTTGTGCTGCACGGCGGGTCCGGCCTGCCGATGGAATCGGTGCAGCGCGCAATCCATCCGGCGTGCGGGTATGGAGTCGTCAAGCTGAACATCGCCACCGACTTGGAGCTGCTCTTCCAGCAGATCATGGGCGTCACCCGCATGCCCAACCGCGATACGGTCCGCCTGGACCCGGTGAAGCTTGCCGAGGCGAGCGCCGCGGTTCAGGCGCTGTGCGAGGACCGCATCCGCACATTCCTGGGCAGCGCGGGCAAAGCGCCGTGAGCCGCCTCAAGCGCGTCGGCATTGTGGCCGACGACATCACCGGCGCGAACGACGCGGGCGTGATGCTGGCGAAAAACGGCTACCGCGTCGGCGTGTTCTCGCTGTCCAGCGCGCCTGCCCTTTCCGACATGGCGGGCCTGGACGCGGTGGTGATCAACACCGACAGTCGTCTGGACGACCCGGACGCCGTCGCGCGCAAGGCGGACGCCGCCTGTGCACTGCTGATGGCGCGCGGATTTGACCGTTACCATAGCAAGGTATGCAGCGTGTTTCGCGGCAACATTGGCGCGCATTTCGCCGCCGTGCGGGCCAGGACCGGCACGGGCTGCGCGATGGTCGTCGCGGGCTTCCCCCGGAACGGCCGCACCACCGTGCACGGACAGCACTATGTCTACGGCGTGCCGCTCGCGGAAACCATGTTTCGTAACGACCCCATCCATCCGATGAGCGAAAGCAGCCTGCTGGCGATCCTGTCCGCGCAGGTAAAGGGCACGGTGCGGCTGTTTGATACCGAGCTGCTGGATTTGCCGGAAGATGCGCGGTGTCGGGCGCTTGCGAAGCTAAAACCCTTCTGCGACTATCTGCTCTTTGACGTGCGCGACCAGCGGGACCTGCAAACCATCGCCCGGCTGGTGAAGGACGAGCCATGCCTGTGCGGCAGCAGCGCGCTGTTGGAGGAGCTACCCGGCGCATGGGCGGAAGACGTGGGCGCGCCGGAACCCGGCGTGCTGGTGGTATCCGGCAGCCAGACGGTGCCCACCCGCGAACAGGTCGCCTACCTAAAGGAACAAGGCGTCTTCTCCGTCTCGCTGCCCACATGGACACTGCTGGATGAAGAGGCCCGGGAAGCATTGCTCCGCGATAGCGCGGCGGCACTGGCGGAAAGGCTTTCAGCCGGACGGGACGCGCTGCTGCATGCGGCGCTGCTACCCGAGGAAGTAGCCCGCACAATGGACGCGGGCTGCACGCAGGGCCTTTCCGGGGCGGACGTAGGCCGGTTGGTCTCGGGCGCGCTCGGCGAAATCGCCGCACAGGCAGCCCGGACGACAGGTGTGGATAAGATCGTCGTTGCGGGCGGGGAGACATCGGCCGCCGTATCGGACGCGCTGGGCATCCGCAAGATGATCATTCTCGACGAAATCGAGGCGGGCGTGCCGGCGATGCTCGGCTACAGCGCCGGTGCTGAGGAGTATTTGCTCGTATTCAAAAGTGGAAGCTTTGGTTCACCCAGTTTCCTGCAAAAAAGCATCGATCGCCTGCGCGCATCGCGGGCAGAAGAGGTGTCATCATGAGGCTGATTCCCGGGAATCATTGGCGTGTTGAGGCGGAGGGCTATACGCTCAGCCCCATCGACGCGCGCCCGGCGCTGTGCGTGGAGACGCGCGAAGGGACGCTTGCGGAGTTATTCATCGTGTCCTCCATCCACACAGTGGCCGGTCGGGACGTGAGTTCAATGCTGCCCTCACCGGTGTTTAGCGAGGAGGCGGACGGCATCCGCATCCGCTGGACGGCGAACTCCAGCGTCTGGCAAGCCAAGGAGTTCGAGGTGCTGGCTACCGAGGCGGGCATTGCCTACTCCGCCTGGGTAGAGGGCGAGGGCGTGTTGGACGAGGTGGAGTTGCTCAGCGGCTACTACACCGGCGTCAACCCGCGCCATGGCTCGGGCAGGTTTTACTCGGCGTTCTACGCGGATCGCCTGCTGAACCCCGAACCGGATATCGGCGAGCGGCGAGCACTGCACCCGGGCGAGCGCACGCTGATTGACATGACCGGCGTGCCGATCCCAGGGCGTGACCATTGGTTCTTCACCCCGCCGCCATTCTGTTTCCTGCTGCGCAAGGGGGAGACGTGTTACACGCTGGGCGTTACCGCGGAGCCGGGCGAGCACACGTTCAGCGAGTTTGAGTATATCGGCGGTACGGGCGGCGGCCTGCTGCTGCGGTACGACGGGCATCAGAAGGTATCCGGTGGATACCGCCTGCCGACTGTGCAGATGCTGCTGGGTACGGAGGAGTACGCGCTGCTGGGCGAGTTCAGCCGCATTGAGGCGCGGCATGACCCTGCAAAAACCCGGCCACAGTGGTGGAGCTCGCCGATCTTCTGCGGCTGGGGCGCGCAATCCGCGATGAGCGGCCCCATGAACCAACCGACGCCCACGCTGGCGCGCCAGGATTTCTACGAGCAGTTCGCCGCCTCGCTGGACGAGAAGGGGATCGATCCCGGCATCGTCGTCATCGACGACAAATGGCAGGCGCAGTACGGCCTGAACAACGTGGACACGGCCAAGTGGCCGGACATGCGCGGTTATATCCGGGCGATGCACCAAAAAGGCCGCCGCGTGCTGCTCTGGCTAAAGGCCTGGGACCCGGAGGGCGTACCGGCGGAGCTGTGCGTGCGCGACTTTGCAGGCAACAAGCTCGCCATTGACCCCACGAACGAGGGCTACCGCGAGCTATTTCAGGAAGCGCTGCACGAGATGCTCTCGCCCGCAGGCCTTGACGCCGACGGCTTCAAGATCGACTTCACCGCCCGCATCCCGTCCGGCCCCGGCTGCACACTGGCCGATGACTCCGTATGGGGTCTGGAGCTGATGCGCGCATACCTCGCCATGGTGTACGACGGCGCGAAGGCGATCAAGCCCGACGCGCTGATCATGTGCCATTGCCCGCACCCGTACCTACAGGATAAGTGCGACATGATCCGCCTGAACGACGTGAACATGCGCCGCCCGGTGAACGAGCAGATGATCCACCGCGCAAAGGTCGCGGGGGCCGCGATGCCCGATTGCCTGGTCGACACCGACAACTGGCCGATGCCGGACAAGGCGTCGTGGCTCTCTTACGTAAAGATACAACCGTCGCTGGGGGTGCCGTCCCTCTATTACCTCTGGCACATGGACAACAGCGACGAGGCGATTACCGACGAGGACCTGGACATCGTGCGCGCCTGCTGGGAAGAAGCCCGGCGGCTGCAAAAGGAGGAACACGCATGAGCAAGACCCTACACATGATCGGCAATGCCCACATCGACGCCGTATGGCTCTGGCGCTGGCAGGATGGCTTCTCGGAGATCCGCGCCACGTTCCGCTCGGCCCTGGACCGCATGAACGAATACCCGGGTTTCATCTTCACCAGTGCGGCGGCATCGTACTACGCGTGGGTTGAGCAGAATGACCCGGAGATGTTTGAGGAGATCCGACAGCGGGTTGCCGAAGGGCGCTGGGCAATCGTTGGCGGCTGGTGGATTCAGCCGGACTGCAACATCCCATCGGGCGAGAGCTTCGCGCGGCAGGCGCTCTACGGCCAGCGCTATTTTATGGAGAAATTCGGCGTAAAGGCGCGCACAGGCTACAATGTCGATAGCTTCGGCCACAGCGGCCTTCTGCCCAAAATACTGCGCATGAGCGGCATGGACCGCTATGTGTTCATGCGGCCGGGCTGTCACGAGATGGCGATGCCCGCGCGCCTGTTCACCTGGCAAAGCCCCGAAGGCGAACCCGTGACGGCATTCCGCATTCCGTACGACTATTGCAGCTGGGGCGAGGAGATTTCCGCGCACATCGGGCGGTACGCGTCCGAGCAGCAGGACGAGCGCGGCGTGATGTGCTTCTACGGCGTGGGCAACCACGGCGGCGGGCCGACGCGCGCGAACCTTGACAGCATCCAGGCGCTGGATGGCAAGGACGGCGTGAAGCTCGTGCTCACATCGCCCGACGCGTACTTTGATCAGGCCGCGGAGAAGAGCGGCGAGCTGCCCGCCGTCACCGGCGACCTGCTGCACCACGCCAGCGGCTGCTACTCCGCGCATTCTGGCATCAAGCGGATGAACCGCCTGGCCGAAAACCGGCTGCTGACCGCCGAAAAATGGAGCGCGCTGGCAAACGTGCTGCTGGGCAAGCACTACCCTGCCGAGGACTACACCCGCGCGTGGAAGAAGGTGCTCTTCAACCAGTTCCATGACATCCTGGCCGGCACCAGCCTGATCGAGGCGTATGACGATTCCGCGCAGGATTACGGCTTTGCGCTGAGCATCGCGGATGAGCACATCAACGACACGCAGCAGGCGATGATGCGGCAGATCGACATCCCGTTTGTGGAAGGGACGCGCCCCTTCGTCGCGTTCAACCCGCAGGGGTTCGACGCCAAGTGGCCGATCGCGCTGGAGTGCGCGGGAATCCCGGAAAACATGGCGCTGGTGGATGACGCCGGGCAGGACATACCCTACCAGATCGCCACCGCATCGTCGGCCGCCCGGGGGCGCGTAGCGCTGACCTTCGTCGCGGACGTGCCCGCGCTGGGCTACCGGACGTACCGTCTCGTGCCGCGCGAAGGCTACGCCCACCCGCGCCCCATGCCCACAAAGCTCGATCTGGTGCTGGAAAACGAATGGGTGCGCGCCGAGTTCTCCCCAGAAACAGGCGGCATGAAAAGCCTTCTGTGGAAACCCTCGGGCGTGGAGATGCTCAGCGCCGAGAGCAGCGCACAGGTCATCCATGACGATAGCGATACCTGGTCGCACGATGTGCTGCGCTTTCACGATGTGATCGGCGAGATGAACTTGCGGCGCATTGAGCGCGTCCAGGACGGCCCCAGCCACGCGACCATCCGCGTAACGCTTGCCTGGGAAAACAGCCTCCTCGTGCAGGACTTCACGCTCTACCGCGACCTGCCGCGCATCTTTGTGCGCACAACGGTGAACTGGCAGGGCGCGCTCCAAGTGCTGAAACTCCGCTACCGCATGCCGCATAACTACCTGCACGTAACCGCGCAAGGCCCCTTTGGCTATGTGGACCGCCCCGCCAATGGCGAGGAGTTCCCCATGCAGCAGTGGGTGGACATGACCGGCGCACCTCCAGGCAAGATGCAGACCGTATCAGGCCTAGCAATCCTCAATGATGGGAAGTACGCCTACGACGTGCACGACCACGCGATGCACCTCACGGTGCTGCGCAGCCCGTACTACGCCAACCACGTCCCCTTCGTCGTCGAAGAAGGCATGTCCTTCCCCGTAGTCGACCAGGGCTGGCAGACCTTTACCTATGTCCTGGCCCCGCACGACGGCAGGGCGCAAGACACCACCATCGACCAGGAGTCAATGCTCCTCAACGCGCCGCCGGAGCTCCTCCCGGAGAGCTTCCACCAAGGCCCCTGGCCGGGCACCCAAAGCCTGGCCCGCGTCCAGGGCGATCACGTAGTCCTCGACGCCCTAAAGCTGGCCGAGGACGGCAGCGGCGACCTGATCGCGCACCTGCACGAAACAGCCCGCAAGCACGGCGACGCGGCCCTCACCATCCCCGCACTCTCGCAGCGCATTCCGCTGGCCTTCACCCCGGGCGAGATCCAAGCCCTGCGCATCCCGCGCACCCCGGGCGGCAAGGTACAGCCGGTGGACTTGATCGAGGAGGAACGGGCGTAAGAGGAGACGCAAGGGGGCTCTGCCCCCTTGACCCCCGGGAAGGGCGTTGCCCTTTCCAAACCCATCACTGCTCACGCAGGGGTGGGTTTTTCATATCCACAGAAACATAGAAAAAACCCACCTGCGCGTGAGCGCAACATGGGTTTCGAAAGGGCAACGCCCTTCGCAGGATTCTCAAGGGCAGCGCCCTTGGGCCGCCGGAGGCCGTTCCCAGCCCCGTCTTTCCTTCCCTCCCCTACCCCTTGTACGACCACTTCTCCCGGGGCAGCCACTGGCGCAGTACGCGCTCCATCTCGGGGATTTCCAGCGGCTTGGATAGGAAGTCGTTCATGCCGTTTCGCAGGAACATCTCGCGCACGTCGCCGATCGCGTTGGCCGTCAGCGCGACGATGGGCATTTGCTTGGCTACATCTTCCGGGAGTTCGCGGATTAACAGTGTCGCGTCTACGCCGTCCATGCCGGGCATCATGTGGTCCATCAGGATCAGGTCGTATGGCACCTGGGAGACCATGTCGATCGACTCCTGGCCGGACTTGGCAGTGTGTACCTCCGCGCCGTAGGCCAGCAGGAACTCCTCGGTGATCATCAGGTTGATCTCGTTGTCGTCCACCACAAGGATTTTTGCGTCATGCAGTGTGATGGCGCCCATCTCGTCCTCTGCGCCTAGTGCACCCGCCTCGCGCGCTTTCTCATCCACCAGCCCGGCGACAACGGTCGAGGTCAGCGGCATGAACAGCACCTGCACGTTTTCGGGCAGGCCCGCCTCAGTGATGAAGTTGTTGGTGAGCGCGACGATCTTGGTACTCGGGTATTGGCCGGGAGCAAGCGCGCGGTAGCGGTCATACTCCACAATCGCGGTCGTGTACTGGCCCAGCGTCTCCGGACCATCGACGATTTCGCCCGCCGCGCCCATCGCCGCCAGCTTATCCTTCAGGCTGCGCGCTTTCTCGGCGCTCTGCAGCCAGATCGCCACGCACCGCCCCTCGTCCGGCTCCAGACGGGCGATCGGATCGGCACAGGCAACGCGCTGCTTGATCTCCACATGGAAGCAGGAACCCTCGCCGTACGTGCTCTCCACGCCGATAAAGCCGTCCATGCGCTCCACCAGGTTTTTCGTGATCGCAAGGCCCAGGCCGGTGCCTTCGACGTTCCGGTTTTTCTTGGTATCCAGCTGCGCAAAGTTGCCAAACAGCACCGGCAAATCCTCTTTGCGGATGCCGATGCCCGTGTCGATCACCGCCACGCGGAGCATCACAACCCCCGGATCGGCGGTGGGCTTCGTTTCGATGACCAGCTTGACATAGCCCTCACGCGTGAACTTCACCGCGTTAGTCAGCAGGTTCACGCAAATCTGTTTGACCCGCGTCACGTCGCCGATCAGCTCCCTCGGCAGGTCAGGGCTATCCTCAATAATGAACTCGATCGGCTTTTGCCCGATGCGCACGCGGATCATCGTGACGATGTCGTTGATGAACGACGCGGTGGAGTAGCTCTCCGGCGTGATCTCGATGACGCCCGCCTCGATCTTGGAGAGATCCAGAATGTCGTTGATGATGGTCAGCAGCGAGTTGGCGGCAGTCTTGATGTTGTGCAGATATTCCAGCGTCGGCTCCTTGGGCTTCTGGCGCAGGGCAAGGTCCGTCATGCCCAGGATCGCGTTCATCGGCGTGCGGATTTCGTGGCTCATGTTGGCCAAAAACTCGGACTTGGCGCGGTTGGCCAGCTCGGCGGCCTCCAGGCGGCGCTGCTCGGTGATATCAGTATAGAACCCTTCCAGCATCAACGGTGTGCCGTCTGGGTGCTTCTCCACCACGCGGCTGCGCTCCCATATCCACTTGGTTGTGCCATCCTTCATGATCATGCGGAACGTGGTCTCCAGCGGCAGGCCGATGGACAGCGTCTCGCTGTTGAGCCGCTCCAGCGGCCCCACGTCGTCCGGATGGATCATATCGAAAAACTTTAGCGAGTTGTTGTGCATCAGCTCTTCCGGGCCGTACCCGGTCAGCTGGCGGCAGCCCTCGCTGACGAATGTGAAGGTGAACTCCGGCGGATCGTTCAGGCACTGGTAAACCATGCCGGGGAGGTTGGCCATCAGGTTCTTGACGCGCTTGTTGTTGCGGTCCAGCTCCAGCAGCGCCTGACGGCGCACGCTTGATTCCATCGCCAGGGAGACAAAGTCCGCCAGTGACGATGCAAACAGCTGTTCCTCCGCGCTCCAGGTGCGCTGCGTGTGAAACTGCTCAATGCACACCGCGCCGACCAGTTCTCCGCCGATGCGGATGGGCGCATCCAGCATGGAGCACAGCTCCTCGCCGTAGGTCTCCTTGAGGTTTTCCAGCACGGTATCCGTCTCGGTATCGTTGATGACAATCAGCCGCTCATTGGTCAGCATGCGCAGATAAGCGGGCCGCTCCAGGAAGGAAAAATCCTCCTGGACAGCAAAGGCCTCATCATCCAGCGAATAGCTGGTGATGCTCTCCAGCATGCTGGTCGCGCGGTTGATCTTCCAGGCGCCAATGCGCGTCACGTTCAGGGCAATGCAGCCTTCTTTGGTGATGACATTCGCGGCATCCTTAAGGATGCCGGCAGTAAGCGCGGGCGTCTTGGTGATCTGTGCCAGCGCGCTGGAAAGCCGGTTTGAATAACTCATTGCATCGCTTGACATGTGCTGCATGCTCCTATTCGATCCATGGTTGCCGGGATCTGGGACGTGTTGTTATTGCTTGAGCAGTGCCCGCCGGGCTTTATAGTCCGGCAGAACCGACTCGATACACCGATAAAACGCCGGGCCGTGGTTCTTGTGGTGAATGTGTGCCAGCTCGTGCACGACCACGTAATCGATCGCTTCAGGTGGAAAGCGCATCAGCAGGTAGGAAAAGCAGATAGCGTTCTTGCCACTGCAACTGCCATAGCGCGTCCTTGCGCCAGTGACGCGTATAGACGTCGGACGGCAGCCCATCTGCGCCGCATAGTGAACAACTCTGCCAGGCAGGTGCGCCTGCGCGGCCCGGACAAGCTCCTGCGCCTCTTCCGCCGTAGGCTCCGGACGAGCCTGCACCCGCGCGCGCTGACGCTCCAAGTGCCCCTCAATCCACGCCTGCCGCGACGTCACAAACGCGTCAATGTCCCGCTTGGCCAAGCGCCGTGGGGCACGCACCACCACCGTCGCATCCGGACGAATCTCAATGGCGACAGTTTTGCGGTCACTGCGAATCAGTGTGTACGATTGGCCCATTTCGCGCATGCACTCCATCCAAAACCATTCAGATGATTATACCATAAGCGCCAAGCGATTTACAACCATGCATTTGGGGGGAGGGGAAACGAGGCGGGAGACGCCAGGGGCTCTGCCCCTGGACCCCGGGAAGGGCTTTGCCCTTTCCAAACCCATGTTCACTCACGCGAGGGTTGAACCTATATCTATCTGAAAACAAAACCCCAACCTCTGCGTGAGCAGTGTTGGGTTTCCAAAGGGCCTTGCCCTTTGGTAGGGGGGCCAGGGGGACAAAGTCCCCTGGCGTTCCCCCATTCTCCTTCGCCCTCTCTGCGTGCAGGAATTCGCGCCCCTCGCGCAGTATAGTGCGGGAAAAGGGGGAATGGGTCTGTGGACAGGATCGAACGGGAAATCCTTGCGGCGATTGATCAGAATAAGGCGCGTATCGCGGCGTTTGCGGAGGATATATTTCGGCACCCGGAGCTTTCTGATGAGGAGACGCGCACGGCTTCCTGTGTGGCTGGGGCGCTTGAGGAGCTTTCGCTTCCGGTGCGCACGGGGGTTTCTGGTACGGGTGTTCTGGGGATGCTGGGCGATGCACGGCCGTGCGTCGCGCTGATCGGAGAACTGGACGCCGTGCGGTGTCCTGGGCATCCTTTTGCTGATCCCGCGACCGGTGCGGCGCACGCTTGCGGCCATCACGCACAGCTGGCGGCGGTGTACGGTGCGGCGATCGCGCTGACACAGCCTGCGGTGCGGGAGGCGCTTGATGGGTCGGTGGCGTTCTTTGCCGTTCCGGCTGAGGAGCGCAATGGCGGCAAATGCCGCCTGATTCAGGAGGGCGAGTTCGACGCGATTGACCTGGCGGTCACGCACCACACGCATTACGCGCCGGCCAATACCGATCTGTTGCTGGGCAGCATGGAGAACAACGGCGTTGTTCTCAAGCGGATTGTCTATACTGGCCGTGCGGCACACGCGGGCGGTGCGCCGCACGAGGGCATCAACGCACTATCCGCCGCGTCAGTGGGGATGACTGCCATCGGGTACCTGCGCGAGACGTTCCGCGATGAGGACAATGTGCGCGTACACGGCATCATCGCAGAAGGCGGCGCGGCGCACAATGTCATTCCCGAGCGGGTTGTGCTGGAGTACGGCGTGCGCGCGCGGCGCAGTGACGCACTGGATGACGCAAGCCGCAAGGTCAACCGCGCGTTTGAGGCGGGCGCGTTGGCGCTTGGCGCGAAGGTGAAGATTGACGATATCCTCCGCTATGCGCCGATGCGGTTCCGCGCCGCAACGCACTGGCAGCGGGATATCGGCGCGCTGTTGGCGGAGGGTCGTTTTGCCGAGGTACGCGAGGGCGATTTTAACCCCGTATCCACCGATGTGGGCGATTTGGGCGAAAAAATGCCGGTCATGAACTTCACGACCGGCGGTTTCTCCGGGGCGCTGCACAGCGCGGATTACCGGATGGAGGATATGGATACCGCGCTGCTGCTCCCCGCGCGGGTGATGGCGCTGTCGGCATACCGGCTGCTGCGCCAGGGCGCGGAAGAAGCGCGCAAGATCATTCAGCGCTGACGTATGCGACGGCGCATGCGCCGGGCCCGGCGTGTGCACCGATCACCGAGCCGATAGGGAAAATGCCCGACTTGACGATGGGGAACTGTTCCTGCGCTTGGCGGGCCATCTTCAGGCAAGTGTCATCCACGCTGGAATAACCGAAGTGCACCGGGTACGCGGGGTCAAACCCGGGCGCCTGCGCAAAGCGATCCAGCACGGCCTGGTAGCTGCGTGCCTTGCCATCCAGCTGCACAATGCCGTCCGCAATGGTGATCACGGGCTTGATGCGCAGCAGATTCCCCGCAAACGCGGAGGTGCGCGACAGGCGGCCGCCCTTGTATAGGTAGGTCAGCGTGTCCAGCAGCGCCCACAGGCGGATGCGGCCACGGAGCGCTTCCAGCTCGGCCACCAGGGTTTGAAAGTCCTTGCCCTCGGCGCGCAGCTTCACCGCCTGTTCCACCAGGATGCGCTCGGCGATGGCGACGGTGCCGGAGTCCAGCAGGTGGATGTTTTCATAGCCCACGGTATCCTTGGCAATCTGGGCGGACTGCATCGTGCCGCTGAGCTTGCTGGAGAGCGTGATGCAGATCACGCTGTCGCCCGCAGCCTTGGCCTCCTGAAACATTGCGATGAACGGTTCCGGCGGCGGCTGGCTGGTGGTGGGGAACTCCTTGGCCATGGCCAGCAGCTTGTAAAAGATCGAAAAGTCTTCGTCCTGCGCCTCGTCGTAGGCATACTCAGGGAAGCGGATGGACAGCGGCACATAGCCGACGCCCAGCGCGCGTGCTTCCGCGCGCGGAATGTCAGCGGCGGAATCGGTGATGATTCGGATCATCGGTCCTCCTTATTGTGCTCGGCCCGCTTCGGCTGGCATAGACCGGCAATTCTTTTGGTGTCACGCGCCCTATTATAATAAGAGTCGGCGAAGATTTCAACACCGGTATTTGTACAATCTGGCCGGGTAAACGCTGTTTTGACCGCAAGACGCGGACATACCCGCCTCAATCTGCTATTCTTCATGGCAAATGCCAAAGGGGGTACGCCAATTGCAACGCCACAAGCTCATCAGCCAGCTGAAGGCCGCATACGGAAAGAGGCCTGATGAGGAATATTTCGCTGAGGATATGGACGGCATACGCGCCTACCATGAGCACCGCCTGGGAAAAGGGGTGGACCCGTTCATGGTGGATGACACCACCTGGCGCGACCTGGCGATGGATGATGTGTTCAAGCGCGTCAACGGCACGCTCAGCTCGTCCGGCGAGCAGGTGCTCTACCACATGCTGCGCACCCCGGCCGTCACCCCGGAGGCATACGAGACCCGCCGCGCGCTGATCTCGCAGATGGAGGAAGATGCGAACCTGCGCCTGTCCTTGCAGAGAATTTTCGCGAGGCTGGGCAAGCGGCGCGCAGCCAACTCCACCCAGCTGTACCATCCCACGCGCAAGGCTGAGCCATTCCTGTTTCTCGCCCCGCTGCTGGTGGGCAGCATCATTGGGTGCTTCATCGGCGCGTGTTTTGCCCAGGCGTTTCTGCTTCCGCTGGTCGTGCTGATCGCCGCAGGCGCGTTTTACCATGAGCTGATGACCCACCAGCTGGCGAACGAGCTGCTGACCGTAAGCTACGCTGTTGGTATGACACAGGCATGCAAGAAGGTCCGCCGCCTCAGCAGCCCCGCGCTGCGGAATCTGCTCACGCCCCTTTTTGAGGCCGAAAGGCGTGCGCGGAGCATTCAGCGCATGGGCAGCGTATCCAATGCATCGGGCAATGACCTGGCTTTCCTGGTCAACCTGGTGCTGCAAGTCGACCTGCTGACGTACCGGCGCCTCAAGAAAAAGCTGGCGCTCCATGAGGCGGATATCTTTATCATTCATGAAACGCTGGGGACGCTCGATGCCGCGATTGCCGTCGCATCATACCGGCAGTCCATCACGGGGTGGTGTGCCCCGGAGATCGTGTTTGACGAGACGGTGGAGCCATTCTACGCGGCCGTGGACATGGCGCACCCGCTGATTGAAAAATCCGTGACCAACTCCATCGAAGCGCGCCGCCCCATGCTCATCACCGGCTCCAACGCATCGGGCAAGTCCACATTCCTCAAGGGTGTGGTGCTCAACGCGATCCTTGCGCAAGGGCTGTGCACCGCACTATGCGCGTCCTACCGGGCGACGGCCTTCCGCATCTACACGTCCATGGCGATCAGCGACAATGTCTTCGCTGGGGACAGCTATTTCGTCGCGGAGATCAAGTCGATCAAGCGCATCGCCGATGCCGCTGCGCGGGGCGAGAGGCTGCTGTGCGCGGTAGACGAGGTGCTGCGCGGCACCAACACCATTGAGCGCATCGCCGCCTCCAGCGAGCTGCTGCGCACGCTTGCGCAGGGTCGCACGCTCTGCTTCGCCGCCACGCACGACCTGGAGCTATGCGGCCTGCTGGCGAAAGAGTACCGCCAGGGGCACTTTGAGGAGCGCATTGAGGGAAACGATGTCCTATTCGATTTTCTGCTGCGGGAAGGCCCGGCGACGACGCGCAACGCAATCCGTTTGCTGCGCATGATGGGCTTTGACGAAGCGATGGTCGCGCGGGCCGAGGCCCGGGCGGCGGCGGACATGGTGGCAAAGGGTGCGGGACTGTAGGCGGAGGAACGGGGGACGAAGGGAACGGTGGGGACGCTGTCCCCACACCCCTGCCAAAGGACCTTGTCCTTTGGAATCCTATGTTGCGCTCACGCGCGGGTAGAGTGGGAAAAGAATTCTGCAAAGAAAGGCGGCCCTTTCACCGAAGTTCGGGAATGGGGCCGCTTTTTGTTGGTCTTGTTTCTCTATGCTTCTTTAGAATACGTGCTGATTGTTGCCGCTCGGGTCGTTGCTACAGTCTGGCGGGAAGCCCGCACCGCAATCCCAGAGCTTGCAGTTGATGCACTGGTTATGGGTGCCTCCACCGCAGACGTAGTGCCGCCCGCAGCCCAGCAGGTAATGGATGCCGCCGCTGCATGCGTAGTGCTGCTCGCAGGCCGCGAGGTCATGGTCGCCACTCTCGCACACGCGGTGCACGCCGCACACTGAAAGTGTGTTGTGCATCCATTCCTGGCCCTTGGCAATCACCGCCCGGCAATAGGGGCAGGTCGTTATTGGCAGCGGGCCGGGCGTCATCGTGGGCCTGGGGTAGTACGGGACCGACCGGCCGCTGAGCATCAGGTCAAATGTCGCCTTGCCCGCGATGCCATCGGCGTACAGCCCATTATAGCTCTGGTACGTCTGCAGCGCCACATAGGTGTCGTTGCCGAAGAAGCTAGTCGGCCGGATCGACAGGTAGCCCAGGTCGTAGAGATACTGTTGCAGGGCTGTTACGTCCGTGCCGGACAGGCCCTGGTAGAGGTTGCGGGAGAAAATCGGGCCGGGTGTCGGCGACGGACTCCCGGCCGGGATCGCCGAGCGGCTATACACGCGTGACAGCGTCGCGGGACCGGCGATGCCGTCCACCGAGAGGCTGTTATTCTGCTGGAACCAGCGCACCGCGTTTCGGGTGTTGGTGAGGTATTTGCCACTGCATACGTCGGCGTAATAGCCCAGCTCGGCCAGCCGGTTTTGGAGGTTCAGCACATCCTCGCCAACCATGCCGTAGGAGAGCGAGGTACGCGGCTTCACTTCGCCGTCGCCGCGCACGGCTTCCTTGCTGACAAGCTTGCGGATGGTGCGCGTGCCCGCGATGCCATCGGCCTTCAGGCCGTTGTTGCGCTGAAACTGGATGACGGCGTTGCGCGTCTGTACGCCGAACGTGCCGTCAATGGAAACGCTGTAGCCCAGCTCGTCCAGCAGCTTTTGCAGCATACGGACATCATCGCCTTCCAGGCCACGATACAGCTCGCGCGTGATGCTGGTACCGGTGTCGATGACGCGCGTGGTTGCTGAGGGAACCGGCGTAGGTGTGACGGGCGGCGCAAGAAGAACGGCTTCCGTCGGCGTAGGTGTGGATGCCGCAGGGAAAGGCGTGACGAACGTGAAGCCCGGCTGTGTCGCCAGCGCTGTCTGTGTCCCCTGCTGCTGTACGGACGTGACCGCCGGCGGGGTCGATACATCGGCGGACGGGGCGTACGCGCTGGTGGACGCGGTAGCGCCAATCAGCAACGCAAAGAGCATCATGCGGAGCGTGTCCATTCGTCATTTCCTCTTCGCTGGTCGGTCGTTCTTGCCGGAATGCTTATTATCCTTTGGCCTTCAGCAGCGCTTCGGCCTGGTGCATATCGTCCATGGTGTTGATGCCCAGCATCTCGTCCAGGTTCGTGAGGGTGACAACCTCCTGACGCACGCCTTGTTCCGCCAACACGCGCACCACCCCGGTCAGATAGAACTCATGCTTGGGGTTGTTGTCGTCGATGGCTTCCAGCCAGCTCCACATCCGCGCGCCGTCCAGCACCTGGATGCCGATATTGACCTCGTCGATCAGCTTCTGCTCGGGCGTGCACGCGCTGTCCTCGATCACATCCACCAGTTCGCCCATGGCATTGCGTATCAGTCGGCCGAACGGCGGGATCGGGTGCACGCGGCCCGCGAGCAGCGTGTTGCCCGCGCCGGAATTTTCGTGCAGATCAAACATGGCCTGGTACGTCTCGCGCGCCAGGAAAGGCATGTCGCAATAACAGACGAGCACGGGACCGGAAAAGTTCCCCAAAACCGGCTTGGCGCACAGCGTGGCCTTGGCCGTGCCGTTGAGCTCCTGCTGCGTTACATAATGATATTTGTCCCCCAGCGCTTCCATGACTTTTTCCTTGTAGAAACCCACGACGATGGTGATATCGTCCGGCTCCAGGAAGTCCAGGTTGTCCAGCACGTACTGGATCAGCGGCTTGCCCTCCAGCAGGCGCATGGCCTTGGGCAGTTCGGCAGCTTCGCACTCCAGGCGGGTGCCTTTTCCGGCGGCAAGAATGATGGCTTTCATAGTGTGACTTCCTCTCTTTATCTATAGAGTTGATGCGCGCAGATAGGGGATCATATCGCTCAGGCGGTCAAAAATGAGGTGCGGCTGCACGGGCGATGTTTTCAGGTCGTCCATCGTCGCCTCGCCCGAGAGCACAAGGATCGCTGTCATGCCGAAGTTCACGCCGGTGGCGATGTCGGTATACAGCCGGTCGCCGACCATCGCAGTTTCCCCGGCTGGGCAACCGGTGATTGCCAGCGCGCCATCGACAATGCCACGATACGGCTTGCCTAGGATGATATCCGGCCGCCTGCCCGTGCTGGCCTCAATGAATGCGATAATTGCGCCGATATCGGGGATGAACCCCGTCTCAGTGGGGCAGTTGAAATCCGGGTGTGTGGCGACATACGGCAACCCTGCGCGCACCAAATCGCACACACGGCAGAGGCCCGCGTAGTTCAGTCCCGTATCAAACCCGACGAGGACATAATCCGGTTTCTCCTCATCGATCAAAACCCCCATCGAAACCAGTTCCGCGCACAGCGACTCGTTGCCCAGCAAAAACGCGCGCTGGCCCGCATGCTCCCGCAACACATAATCCCCTGCGGCCTGGCCCGAGGTGTACACCCGCAAGAACGGCTCCGTCACGCCCATACGGCGAAGCTTGTCCAGGTATGCATCCGCGCGCTTCGACGAATTATTCGTCAGAAACAGCGCCTGCCGCCCAGTCTCCCGCAGCGCCTCCAGAAACTCCAACGAGCCGGGCAACAGCTGATCGCCCAAGTAAAACGTACCATCCATATCCAGCAAAAAGCAGCGCACGCCTCCAAGGCGCGCCAGGGTATCGCAGTCGAGCAAAACAAGACCTCCATTCGCGGTGGTTCCTTGGTTTATGATAACAGAGTCGCCGAAAAATGACAAGAGTGAGCGAGGGATGGGAAGGAACGGCCTCCGGCGGCCCAAGGGCTCTGCCCTTGGGAATCCCGGGAAGGGCGTTGCCCTTTCCAAACCCATGTTGCGCTCACGCGCGGGTACGGGGGTAGATTCTATATAAAGAATGCGTTAGCCCCTGCGTGAGCAGTGTTGGGTTTCCAAAGGGCAAGGCCCTTTGGCAGGGGTCCAGGGGACAGCGTCCCCTGGCGTTCCTTTCGTTCCCCCTCCCCGGTCTACTCCCCGCCTCCCCCTGCATACCCTGCTGCATGAAGAAACGATCACTGGCCTTTCAGACGGCCATGCTTTCGGTTGCGAACACGGTGGTTCGCGCGCTCGGGTTCGCGATGCGGATCTGGCTTTCGCGCACGATGGGCGCGGAGGCGATCGGCGTGATGGAGCTGGCATCGTCCGCGCATATGCTGTGGATGGCGCCGGTGACCAGCGGGATTCCGATGGCGGTGGCGCGCGAGGCGGCGGCTGGACAGGGGGAGGCGGCGCTGCGGGCGGGACGGCGGCTGGCACTGCGCATCAGCTTTATCATGCTGCCCGTGCTGCTGGTGCTGCTACCGGTGATCGCGAAGCTGCTTGGGGATGGGCGGACGCTGCCGGCGCTGCTGATGTACCTGCCGTGCTTGCCGGTGCTAGGTATTTCCGCTGCGTACAATGGTTATTGCTATGGGGCGGGGAATACCGCGCCGCCAGCTATTTCTGAGCTGATGGAGCAGCTGATGCGGTTCGGCATCTGCGCGGCGGTGCTGATCGGCATTCCTGGGATGACGGCGGCATGGACGGCGGCGGTGCCGCCCTTTGCTACGCTGGTGGGCGAGATCGCGTCGGTGATACTGGTGTTCTTCTTGCTGACGCGCGCAGGGGTCGCGCTGCGGGGCGATGTGCCCAAGGGGCTGGAGAAGAGCCTATGGAAGTTGGCCGCGCCGATGACCTGGATGCGCATCACCAACACGCTGATGCGCACGGTCAACTCCGTGATGGTACCGCTGCGGCTGCGGGTATCGGGGCTATCTGCGCAGGAAGCGACCGCGCGGCTGGGCATGCTCTCCGGCATGGCGATGCCACTGATCATGCTGCCGAGCGTGGTCACCGGCGCGCTGGCGATGGTGGCGGGGCCTGCGCTGGCGCGGCAGGAACGCGACCCGAGGGCACTGCGCCGCATTGTCGCCAAGGTGCTGCCCGCCGCGCTGGGTGTGTCGCTGGTCGCGATGGCCGCGCTCTACGCGCTCTCGCCATGGATAGCGACACGACTATACCACCAGCCGGACCTGGTGGAGTTGGTGCGAACGCTCGCGCCGCTGGTGCCGGTCTTCGGCATGCAGCAGGTACTCAGCGGCATGCTATCGGGGCTGGGGAAACAGCGAAGCGCGCTGATCGCTTCACTGATCGGCGCGCTGCTGACGCTTAGCTTGAATTATTTATTGACACCCCAGTACCGGCTGATCGGCTGCGCGTGGGCGCAGATCGCGGGCAGCTCGGTAGCGATGCTGCTGCACCTGCGGGAGCTAATCCGCACAATCCGCCGGAGCGTGTAGTGTACTCACTTCGCCTTGATGTCCTCGTAGGCGACCAGCTTACAACCCTTCTCGCGCACCTTCGCCTCCACCTTGTCCTTGGCGCGGCTCGCGCCGCTCATCGATACCATGCGCACCTCGACATCCTTGCCGCTGGGCAGCATATCCAACACGCTGACGACTGCGGGCGCGGGATGGCCGGCCCACACCGGACCCATCACGATGATACGGTCAAAGTTTGCAAACCGCGCGGTGACCGGCTCCACCTTGCCGGGCTTCATGCGCATCGCCTTGAAGCTGCCCAGCGCGTAGGCCCCAACCTTACCGGGCTTTTTCTGGTCCTTGATCTCATAGATTGTCGCGCCAGCCTTCTTGGCCACGCCCTGCGCCAGTGCCTTTGTCGTGCCGCCGTAGGAGTAGTACACCACCAATGTCTTCACACCGCTACCTCCTAAAAAAGAAAAATAATAGCCAAAAACCCTCGCATGAAGCGAGGGTAAATGTACGGAACGATGGGCAAATATTAGCGCTTGCTGAACTGCGGGGCGCGGCGCGCGGCCTTCAGGCCGTACTTCTTGCGCTCCTTCATGCGCGGGTCGCGGGTGAGGAAGCCTTCCTTCTTCAGCGGCGGGCGCAGGTCGGCATCAGCCTTGCAGAGCGAACGGGAGATGCCATGACGGATCGCACCGGCCTGGCCGGTGAGGCCACCGCCGCAGACATTGACAAGAATGTCGAAGCGACCGAGCGTATCAGTCAGGACGAGTGGCTGGCGGACGGTCATCTTGAGCGTCTCCAGGCCGAAATAGTTATCGATTTCACGCTTGTTAATCAAGATCTTGCCATCGCCGGGCACGAGGCGAACGCGGGCGACAGCCGTCTTGCGGCGGCCTACGGCCTGATACGAAACCTGAGACATGTTCATCCTCCTCTTGCACGTCAGGAAAGTTTGAGCGCTTCGGGCTTCTGTGCCTGCTGCTCATGCTCCGGGCCTGCATAGACGCGAAGCTTGGTGGCCATCTTGCGCCCGAGGGGACCCTTGGGCAGCATGCCAACGATGGCGTGCTTGACGGCGAATTCAGGCTTTTTCTCCATCAGATCGCGGTAAACGGTCTCCTTCAGGCCGCCCGGATACCCGGTGTGATGGTAGTAAATCTTCTGATCCAGCTTTTTGCCGGTCAGAACGACTTTATCCGCATTGACGATGATCACATGATCACCGGTATCGGTGTGCGGGGTAAAGATAGGCTTATGCTTGCCGCGCAGGATATGCGCGACCTGGCTGGCCAAGCGTCCGAGCACCATGCCCTCGGCATCAACGATGTACCACTTGCGATCAACTGTTTCGGCCTTGGCCATAAACGTTTTCACGTGTGAATTCCTCCCATTTGGTCTTCAGGGACAAGGCCGCGTTGGTCAGCCGCCGCCTTAACTTTCAATTGACCCGGGGCTAGCGGAGTCACTTGACGCAAACCGTATTGTACCAAAGCGTGGGTGGCATGTCAAGGAAGAAATGCGCTGTTTGCGGCACTTTTTAGCCACTGGACAGCGGGTTTATGGTTTGTTAAAATAAAAAATACCAATAAATTACATTATGGAAGGGAGAGGATGCGCATGCGCCTGCCTGTCCGCCTGCTTTTGATGGCGCTCATCGCACTTTTACTGCTGCCGCCCGCCGCTCTGGGCGCGGAGGCGATGCCGGAACCCGCCCTGCCCGACCTCAATGGCCTGCGTGTAGGCATCATGACCGGCGCCGTTGGCGAGACCTGGGTGTTGCAGGAGTATCCTGACGCCGACATCAAGCGGTTTGATGACACGATGGACGGAATTGCCGCGCTGAAAGCCGGGGCGGTGGATTATTTTGTCACCTCCAAGACGACCGCCTACAACGTCGCGGGCAAGAACGCCGATCTTACCGTGCTGCCCAACGCACTGACAAAAGAGACCACCAACATCGCCGTATCCAAGGATAGCCCTGAACTGCTCCAGAAGGTAAACGAACTGCTGAACCAAATGAAGGCGGACGGCTCGCTTGATAACCTGATTGACCGCTGGATCAAGATCGACGGCTCGCCCTACGAGGAAATCGAGATCGAGTTGCCCACGGATGGACCGGTGCTGCGCGTTGCGGTGGCTGCCAATCGCGAGCCCATGTGCTACCTGGACGACCGGGGCGAGGTTCGCGGCCTGGACGCGGAGCTGGCGCGCCGCATCGCCGCGTACCTGGGGATGCAGGTGGAGTTCCGCGACATGAAGTTCTCCACGCTGATCATGGAGATACAGGCCGGCAAATCGGACCTGGCCATCTCCAACATCACCTATACCGAAGAGCGGGCGCAGATGATCGATTTCTCGGTTGCCTACTTCAGCAACCCGCAGGTGCTGCTCACGCGCGCGCCAAAGGCCGCCGCTGTGGAAAAGGGGTTCTTTGAGAGCATTGCCGATAGCTTCACCAACAATGTCATTAAAGAGCAACGCTATCTGCTGCTGCTGAGCGGCCTGAAAACGACGCTGATGATTGCCGCGCTGTCGGCGGTGCTGGGCACGCTGCTGGGCATGCTCACCTGCGCGATGCGCATATCCAGGCACGGCGTGCTGCGCGCGCTCGCGGGCGGGTATATCAACCTGTTTCGGGGCGTGCCGGTGCTGGTGGTGCTGATGTTTACGTATTATGTGGCATTTGCGAAGACCGATGTGTCTGCATCGCTCGTCTCGGTGGTCGCGCTGGGCATGAATTTCGCCGCCTATGCCGCCGAGGTGTTCCGCGCGGGCCTGCTGGCAGTGGACCCAGGCCAGCGCGAGGCTGCGCTCGCAAGCGGTTTCAGCGGTTGGTACGCGTTTCTCTACATCGTGCTGCCACAGGCAACGCGCCACGTCTGGCCGGTGTACCAGGGCGAGCTCATCTCGCTGCTGAAGACGACGTCGATCGTCGGCTACATCGCGGTGCAGGACCTGACCAAGGCGGGAGACATCATCCGCAGCCGCACGTTTGACGCCTTCTTCCCGCTGGCGATCGTCGCGGTGCTGTACTTCCTGCTCTCGTGGCTGCTGATCATGGCGCTCCGGGCGCTGTCAGGCCGAAAGGAGGTACAGCTATGATTCGCGTGGAGAACCTTAGCAAGCGTTTTGGCACGCTGGAAGTGCTCAAAGGCGCATCAACTCAGATTGAAAAAGGTGAAATCATCTCAATTATTGGGCCTTCCGGCACGGGCAAGAGCACCTTCCTGCGCTGCCTGAACTTGCTGGAGCGGCCGGAATCCGGGCGCATCTTTATCGATGGCGCGGACATTCTCGCGCACGGCACCGACGTGCCCAGGCTGCGCCGCCGTATGGGCATGGTGTTCCAATCCTTCAACTTGTACGCGCACCTGAACATTCTGGACAACCTGACGATCGGTCCGCGCAAGCTGCTGGGCCAGAGCCGGGAGGAAGCGGAAAAAGCCGCGCTGGACACGCTGGAGATGGTCGGCATCCAAGATAAGGCGCGGAGCATGCCCGCCATGCTCTCCGGCGGGCAAAAGCAGCGCGCTGCGATCGCCCGCTGCCTGATGATGTCGCCGGAGATACTGCTCTTTGACGAGCCGACCTCCGCGTTGGACCCGACGATGGTCAGCGAGGTGCTGGCGGTAATCCGCAGGCTCGCCAAAACGGGCATCACGATGCTGATCGTCACGCACGAAATGCAATTCGCCCAGGACGTGTCCACGCGCGTATTCTACATGGACGAGGGCATAATCTACGAAGAAGGGCCGCCCGCGAAGCTATTCGGCGCGCCCGACAGGGACAAAACCCGCGCGTTTATCCACCGCATCCGAGCGTTCACGCACGTATTCGATGCGCAGTCGCACGACCTGTACGGCGCCACCGGGGCGATGGAGTCCTTCCTGGAAAAGCACGCCGTGCCCCGTCAAACCCTAGGCCGCGCCGCGCTGCTGCTGGAAGAAGTGCTCACCCTGTATCGCGAGCGCTACCCCGCGATGCAGCACCCGCTAACGCTAACGGTCTCCTACTCCGAAAAAGAAAACGACGTCTCGATGGCGTTTTCCCACAGCGCACCAGGCGGCGCGCTCCTCTCCGGCGCGGACGAGATAGCGGTCGCGCTGATCCGGGGGATGTGCGCGGAGGTTTGCGAGGGGGCGGGTGGGCTTACGGTGAAGGTGTTATAAGGGGCGGGGGAGACGCGGGGGGGGGGGGGGGGCCGGGGGGCCCCGCGCCGGGCGGGCCGGGCGGGGCGCGCAGGCAGGCGGCCGGCGCGGGGGGGGGGGGGGTGCTGTAAAAACCG
>JAVBQK010000034.1:0-3764 GCA_031549105.1 Eubacteriales bacterium | reverse complement strand
ATTTCATTATATATCGTATCAAAGCCCAGCAGGCAGCCCAGCACCGCCAGCGCGGTGTGGAGCGGGTTCAGGCAGGTGCCTACTTTCATTTTCTCGACCTTATCGACCGTCTCGCGGTCGGTAAACACGATGCCGGCCTTCTCCAGCGGCGGGCGGCCGTTGGGGAAGTCGTCCTCGATGACGAGGTATTCGGCCTGCTCGGCATTGACGAACGCGGCGGTGACGGTGCCCTTCGCGGTACGGATCACGTCAGCGTCCTCAAAGCCCAGGTCACGCAGCATCGCGGCAACATCGGGATCGGGATGCGGGGTGATCTTATCGATCATGGAGTTGGGGAAGGAGACTTTTTCGCACATGTAGGCAAGGAACGCTTCCGGCGCACGGCCATCGGCAACGAACGCTTCGGCGGCGGGTAGCATCGCGGCGCGGAGCTTTGCGCCGTTGTGCGCACAGTTATCCATGCTAACCATCGCCAGCGGTGCGCCACACGCAGTGAACCGCTTCAGCAGCAGGCTAACCAGCAGCGCCATCATCGGGTTTTGGGGCGTGTACGCCTTTTCGGTGACGGTCAGGCTCGCCATCATCAGCGACGGGCTTTCAAAGATCACTTCCATCCGGGCAGCGCCGTCCGCATTGGCCTTGTGGGCCTCGGCGACGCTGGCGATCACGCGCTTGTCAATCCGGCCATCAGCGCGGAGCACGGCCAGCAGGCTCAGGTTATCAAACGGCGCGTATGCGCGGTCGATGATCTCCGGGTCGTATGTCTCCAGCGCGATGACGCCGCGGTCAAACTCGCCTTCGTCTAGCAGGCGCTGCAGCGCCGCGCATGGGAACGCGCGGAAGATATTGCCCGCGCCGAAATGCACCCAAGCGGGTTGTTCCAGCGTCTTTTCGCGCATCTGGGCGATGTCAAAGTGGGGGATTTCGATGGCGGCAGCTTCCCAGGCCGCCCGGTCCTTTAGGGCTTCCAACGTGAGTTTCATGGGTTTTCCTCCTATTCCAAATGGAACGCGACCTCAATGGCGCGAACCTCGTCATCCGAAATGTGCACGACAGGGCCAATCTCCTGCGCGTCGATGATCGCACGGGCGCTATAGTCGAGTACTTCCAGCCGGTCGAATGCATTAAGGAGCGTCTCTCCCGTGACGATTACGCACTGGTTGTCCACCAGCAGCACCGGTGTCTTGGAAGAGAATGCGCGCGCGACGCCCTGCGTGTCGTCCACCGTGGCGTGGAACGGCATGCGTTTGACCTCGCGGAGCATGATGTAGCTCTCCGGGATCGTACGGGAATCGAACACCGCGTTGGTAACGGCAAACGCCATGATCGCCGCCGAGTGCGCGATGATGACGGAACCGATCTCCGGATGCGCGTCGTAAATCGCCTGGTGCAGCAGCACCGAGCGGCTGGGTGTCTTGCCAGCCTCGCACATGCCACCCTTGATGCGCACCAAGTCCTCGATCTCCAGGTATTTGCGGTCTTTGTTATAAGGCGTGATCAGGAATGAGCCATCTGCCAGTCGCTGGGAGAACGTACCCTGTGTGCTGGTGAATAGGCGTTGATCGTACGCGCGATGGATCAGTCGGCACATATCGCGCCGCGCCGCGCGCTCCGCGCTATCGGCGTACTTGGGGATGAACGCATCCAGCGACGGGTGAGCCTTAGCACCCGACATCGCGATATCCTCATCGTTCACTGTGCGCAGCGTGCCGACTTTCTTGGCAAGCAGCTCCATGCGGCCGGAGAAGTCCAGCGTTTCAAACGCCATGAACGCGGAGAAAAGGTCCGTCGCGCCCAACACACAGCCGTGGTTTTCCATCATGACGGTGCTTGAACCCTCTGCGAACTTGCGGGCAATCCGCGCGCCCAGCTCGGTGCTGCCGGGCACCTCGTACTCGGCCATCGCGATATCACCGCAGACGAGCGACACATCGGGGATCAGCCGCGCATTGGGAATCTGGCGCGCTAGGCTGAACGCCACCAGCGTCGGCGGGTGCGCGTGCAGGATCGCCTTCAAATCCGGGCGGATGCGGTAAATCTCCGAGTGGAATGGCAGCTCCACCGACGGCTTGTGTGGGCCGATTAGCCGTCCGTCCGGCTTCACCTGGATGATATCGCCGCGAGTCAGCGAACCCTTGTCAATGCCCGATGGCGTGATCCAGATATCGCCGTTTTCATCCTTGATCGACAGGTTGCCGCCCGAAGTCGTCGTCATGCCATACGCGTAAATGCGTTGCATGATCATCACGAGCTGGTCGGCCGGGTGCAGTAAGTCAAAGCGCATGAAAGCACCTCCTTTTTCAGCAGCGGGGTTTTCTGCAAGAAATCCTTGCCAATTTCATGGAAAACGCCCGGTTCAGTGTATCGAAAACCGGGCGTGAATGCAAGGGGATTATTCAGTTGTTTCGCTTGACAATCCACTTTCTTGCACGAGACGGACGAACGTCGGGTTGATTTTGAACTGTTCGCACGTTTCGCGCACACGCGAGGCAGCGGCCTGGCGGGTTGCCATGGGTGGATTGGCGCGTACCGCGCGGATTAGAATGTTTTTCGGCGTATGCGTAAGGTCGACAAACTCCATCAACTGGGTTTTGTAGCCGTATGCGGACAGGATGTCGGCGCGCAGCGCGTCGGTGACCAGCGTGGAGAACCGCTCTTTCAGGATGCCATGGCGACTGAACACGGGCAGCGCGTCCAGCGATATCTGTGATGCCACCTCATGATGGCAGCAAGGGACCGAGAGAATGTAACGGGCGTTCCAGCACAGGGCGTTATAGAGGACGTAGTCAGTGGCGGTATCGCAGGCGTGCAACGAGATGACCATGCCCACAGGGCGCTCTGACTTGTAGGCGGCGATGTCACCCTTGACGAAGATGAGGCCCGCATAGTTGTATTTGGCAGCAACGGCATTGCAGAAGTCGATCACGTCTTCTTTCAGATCGATGCCAGCCATCGTAACCGGCAGGCCGCGCATGATGGCAAAATAGTAGTAGACCACAAACGTCAGATACGATTTGCCGCAGCCGAAATCCACCATGTGCAGCGGTGCATTGCCGTGATCCTTCAACACGTCATCGATGATTTCCAGATAGCGATTGATCTGGCGAAACTTGTGGTACATCGCCTTGACGACCTTGCCGTCCGGTGTCATCACGCCCATGTCTACCAGCGGCGGGACAATCGTTCCTTCTTTGATGAGGTACTGTTTTTCAGCGTTGTGGCCGGTGTTTTGGGCTGGTGTGTTGGTCATCGCTTTGCGGGTGATGAGCAGCTTGCCCTTCTTGGTCCGGCGCGCGGTGTATTCTATGGTCTGAGCCCAGGCATTCATCTGTGTGTATGAAGCGAACAACTCCGCAAGCATGCCTGGGAGGCTTTCTGTGTCGGCCCTACTATGAAAAGCCTGCTTGTCGGTCAGTTTTTCGCAGTACCACCGGCCATCGCGCAAGGAGAATGTGAACTTGCGAAAAACGGATGCCTTTTCAGTGGCCCCACTCAGCACAAACTTGTATGCGTCTGCCTGTAAGGCCTCCTGGATAAATGCCGCAATCTGCTCCATGCGTGTTCTCCTTCCTGTACACTGGTACGTAATGAAAAACGAGCGTTCGGTAAGAACGCTCATTATATGGATTCCGGCGACGACCTACTCTCCCGGGCCGTGTCCAGCCAAGTACCATCAGCGCGAAGAGGCTTAACTGCTGTGTTCGGAATGGGAACAGGTGGGACCCTCTTGCCATAGTCACCGGAAACTGTATGCAATTATCAAG
>JAVBQK010000019.1:0-49332 GCA_031549105.1 Eubacteriales bacterium | reverse complement strand
CCCCCAGACCCCCTGCCAGGAGGCGTGCCTCCTGGACCTCCAACAGTTCGCCGGCGGGCGGGCTGGGCGTCATCATACATTGATGAATCCCTTCCCGCCGTGAGGCGAAATGTTGGGTTTCCAAAGGGCAAGGCCCTTTGGTGGGGATCCCAGGGGCAAAGCCCCTTGGCGTTCTTTCGTCTCCACCACGTCCCCTTCCTTTTCTCAATTTGGAAAGGGGGCCTTCGATGCACGCTGATCAGGCGGAGGCGATCTTTGGGCGCGGGTTTAACTGCGCGCAGGCTGTGTTTGGCGCGTTTGCCGAGCAGTACGGGATGGATTTTGAGACGGCTATGCGAGCTGCTTCGTCGCTGGGCGGCGGAATTGCGCATACGGGTGAGGCATGTGGGGCCGCGCTGGGGATGTGCATGGCGCTTGGGATGGCGAAGGGGTATGGCGAGGACCCGGATCAGGCGACCAAGGATGCGCTTAATTTGCGGGTGAAGGCGCTGATGACGGAGTTTCGCGAGAAGTTCGGCCATATGGACTGTGACGACCTGCGGGTGCCGGGCAATCGCGCGCTTTGCGCGGGGTATGTGCGGTATGCTGCGGAACTGGTCGAAAAAGAGATTCAAGAATAACCAGCGGGAATATTGATTTTTCATTCATTTTCCGGTATAATATCCTAAATAGACAGGAAGGGAGGCCGGTATTATGAAGCTAATCATCGCGATCGTGCAGGACGAGGATGCTTCCCGGTTGGTGAGCAGCCTGATGAATGAAGGGTATAGCGTCACAAAACTGGCGACAACGGGCGGCTTCCTTCGCGCAGGGAATACAACGCTGCTGCTTGGCGTGGAGGACGACCGTTTCCAGGGCGCGCTAACCGTCATTGAGCGCATTTGCAAGAGCCGCAAACAGATTGCGACATCTCCGTCACCGGTGGCCGGAACGTCCGGCGTGTACGTGCCGTACCCCATTGAGGTCATGGTCGGCGGTGCGACGGTCTTCGTGATGAACGTAGAACAGTTTGTGAAATTCTAAAGATGCGCTTTGAGCACTTTGCGGAAAGAGGCGCGGCGGTCAGGAGCCTGATTCAGGCGTTCCTGGCCGGCGCGCCTCCCCATGCTACGCTGCTGTTTGGCCCAGCGGGCGTGGGAAAGCGCACGCTCGCGGGGATGCTTTCGCAGAGCCTGTTCTGCACGGCGAGCGAAAAGCCATGCGGCGAGTGCCCGGCGTGCAGGCGGTATCTGGCAGGCAGCCACCCGGATGTGCATCGCATCGAGGCGAAGAAGAGCATTGGCGTGGATGAAATTCGCGCGCTGACAATGGCGTTGCAGTCCGCCGCGTATGAAGGCGGGTGGCGGGTGGCTATACTCGAAGAGTCCGGCGCAATGACGGTGCAGGCGCAGAACAGCCTGCTCAAGACGCTGGAAGAGCCGCCTGCGAAGACCGTCTTTCTGCTCACGGCGACCGCCGCAGCGCAGCTGTTGCCGACGATTCGCTCCCGCTGCCGCCCGGTACAGGTGCCGACCGTGCCGCGTGAGGCGGTCGAGAAGGCGTTGCTGGAGAAGGGGATCGAACCCGCGCGCGCAGCGGCGCTGGCGGATTTGGCAAAGGGCAGCGTGGGCGAGGCGCTCGCGATGGCGGGCGATGAATCGTTCTGGGCGCTGCGCGGCCGTGTGCTGGGTGCAATGAAAAGCGTGCGCGCGCCGTCTGATGTGTGGGGCGCGACGAGCGCACTCAAGGACGAAAAAGGCGATGCGCGGCGCATCCTGGATATCGTTGAAGGCGTGCTGATGGACGCCTTGAACGGCAAAGTTGTAGGCGCGGAGCCAAAAGAAGAGATTTTCCCGCGCGCGGATGCGCGGTCACTGCTGGCGCTGGCCGAGCGCGTGCCCCAGATGCGGCGCATGCTAAGCAGCAACGTGCCGTGGCAGGCGGTCTGGGAGCGGTTCGTACTGGAATATGCGGAGGAAAGCAAACAATGGCAATCGTAGTGGGGGTTCGCTTCAAGAAACCCGGCAAAATGTATTACTTTGACCCTGCGGAGCTGGAAATCGCCATGGGCGACACGGTCGTCGTGGAGACGGTGCGTGGCGTGGAAATGGGCGAATGTGTGACGGCGCCGGGTGATGTATCGGACGACGAGGTTGTGCCGCCGTTGCGGCGTGTTGTCCGCATTGCGACGGAGAACGACCTGCAGCAGGTGGAACGCAACCATGACAATGAAACCAAGGCATACGATATCTGCCAGGAGAAGATCATTGCGCATCGCATTGAGATGAAGTTGGTGGATGTTGAATACGCGTTTGACAATAGCAAGATTATTTTTTACTTCACAGCCAACGGGCGTGTGGATTTCCGTTCACTGGTGAAAGACCTGGCGTCGGTGTTCAAGACGCGGATCGAGCTGAGGCAAATCGGCGTGCGCGACGAGGCGAAGATGCTGGGCGGCCTGGGCCCGTGTGGGCGGCCGATCTGCTGCGGAACATTCCTGGGTGACTTCCAGCCCGTTTCGATCAAGATGGCGAAGGAACAAAACCTCTCGCTGAACCCGACGAAGATATCCGGGCTGTGCGGGCGGCTGATGTGCTGCCTGAAGTACGAGCAGGAGAACTACGAGGAAGCGCGAAAGAAGCTGCCGCGCGTGGGCAAGGACGTGATGACGCCAGACGGGCGCGGGCATGTCGTGGACCTGAACGTGCTTAAGCAGACCGCAAAGGTGCGCATACCGGTGGGGGATACGTCGGAGCTTCGTGAGTATTCGGCACAGGATTTAACGCGCATCGCGCCGCCTGAGCCGGAGAAGAAGGTCAAGAAGAAGCCTGAGAAGGTAGAGGCTGAGGCGGAGATCGACGCGGACATCGAGCCGATGGATTCGGATGAGCTGCTGGAGTTCGACCTGGACTCGCTGCAGGAGTAGGCGCATGCTGACGATCGGGCCGCACATTTCTTCCGCAAAAGGATACTTATCAATGGGTCAGCACGCGCTGGAACTCGGCGCGACCACGCTGGCCTTTTTTACGCGCAATCCGCGTGGCGGGCTGGCGAAGGCGATCGACGGCGCGGACGTGATGGCATTCCGCGAGCTGGCCGCGAAGAACAGCATCGGGCCGGTGGTGGCGCATGGCGCGTACACGCTCAACGCGTGCTCCGCAAAGGAGAGTGTGCGCGAGTTCACCGCGATGACCATGCGGGATGATTTGGCGAGGATGGAACACACGCCGGACCAGCTGTACAATTTTCATCCAGGCGGGCACGGCGGACAGGGGCTGGAAGTGGGCGTGGCGTACATCGCGGACCTGCTGAACGAGCTGCTGACGCCGGAAATGCACATGACCGTGCTGCTGGAAACGATGACGGGAAAGGGCAGCGAGGTCGGCGGCTCGTTTGAGGAGTTGCAGCGGATATTGGAGCGTGTCACGCTGACCGACAAGGTCGGTATCTGCCTGGACACCTGCCATGTGTGGGATGCCGGGTATGATATCCAGGGCGACCTGGACGGCGTGTTGACAGATTTTGACCGGGCGATCGGGCTGAAGCGCCTGAAAGCTGTGCACCTCAACGACAGCATGAACGAGCGCGGAAGCCGCAAAGATCGCCACGCGCGGCACGGAGAGGGCTGCATCGGCCTGGAGGCGATCGGGCGGATCATCAACCATGAAGCGCTGCGAGGCCTACCATTCATCCTAGAGACGCCCAACGAGGACGAAGGTTGGGCGCGCGAGATTGTGACGCTACGAGACCTTTATACAGGCTGACCATCCCAGCGGTTGCGCGCCATGTTGACGCGGCCATCATCCAGGAATGAAACGCCCTCGCTGTATAGCAACTCCCTTTGCAGGCCCCATACGCCGAATGCGTCCTCATGCGCGAGCGACCCGTCCGCGTGCAATACGCGGTGACAGGGGACGCCGCTGCCCTCTGGGCAGGTGCGCATCGCGGTGCCGACAAGGCGCGCGGCGCGCGGCTTTCCGCATAGAAGCGCAAGCTGACCGTAGGAGACCACCTTGCCGCTGGGAATTTGCCGGGCCATCGCATATACTTTTTCGCGAAAATCGTTAGGCATTGGGATTCATATCTACGATATGCAGCGGCAGGTACGCCATCGTCCCTTCCGCAAGCAAGCGTGGCAACACCTGTGCGAGCTTGCTGGGCAGCAGGTCGATCTGCGAGAGCTGCGCCAATGGAATCCAATCAAAGCCAATCTGATCAAAATCCACTTCCGACGGTGGAACCGGAGCAGCATCCGTCAGCGTGCAGAGAAAAGTATGATAAATGCGGTGTGTATGATCCGGGTATTGCTTGCGGTACGCTTCGTCCATCCAGATTTCCTCGTGCAGCGCGAGAAAACGCTCCACGGCGACGGTGTACCCTGTCTCCTCCAAGCATTCGCGCACGACGGCCTCTTCCATAGTTTCATACACATGCTGCCCGCCGCCGGGCAGGTCGTAATACTCGCGGCCATTTACCCAGCGGCAATGTTGCAACAGCAGACAACCATCTTTGAGGATCACGGCCTTCGCGGCGTTTCGAATGCTCATGGCTTCTTCCCTTTCTTCAGTGCAGCGCGCGGCGATGTTGTGCCCAGCCTGCCCTCGGCCAGCTGGCGCTCGGGGCGCTTGCGCGTGGGCGGTTTCTTTGGCGCGGCGGGTTTGGGAGGTTCTTTTCGCTTGGGCGCCCCTGCTTCGGGGGCGCGCTCGGGCTGAACCAGGCACTGCCGCGTAAAGCCGATCAGGTCATCCCGCCCGGAAAGGCGGAGCGCCTCGCGCACCAGCGCACGGTTCTTGGGGTTCTTATACTGCATCAGCGCGCGCTGCATCGCCTTTTCATGCGCGGAAACGGGCACGTATACCGGACGCATGTTGCGCGGGTCCAGACCGGTATGGTACATGCAGGTGGATAGCGTGCCGGGTGTGGGATAGAAGTCCTGCACCTGCTCGGGCTGCTGGTTCGTATCGCGCAGGTATTCGGCCAGGTCCACGGCGGCGAGCAGGTCGCTGCCCGGATGGCTGCTCATCAGATACGGCTGGATGAACTGACGCATGCCCAGATGCTCGTTGATCGCATCAAACTTCTGCACAAAGCGATCGAACACCTCACGCGGAGGCTTGCCCATCAGCGCCAGCACGCCGCCGGAGACGTGTTCCGGCGCGACCTTTAGCCGGCCGCTGACATGGTGCTCGCACAGCTCCCGCAGGAAGGGGCTGTTTTTGTCTGCCAAGATATAATCATATCGAAGCCCGGAGCGCACGAAAACTTTTTTGATGCCCGGCAGCTCGCGCACTCGGCGCAATACGCGCAGGAACTCGTCATGGTCGGGCGATAGGTTCTTGCAGGGCGAAGGGTAGAGACACTGACGGTTTGCGCACGCGCCGACCTTGAGCTGCTTCGCGCAGGCGGGCCGCCTGAAATTGGCGGTGGGACCGCCGATGTCGTGGATGTAGCCCTTGAAGTCCGGGAGCGCGGTAAGTTGCATCGCTTCGCGCACGATCGAATCCGGGCTGCGGGACGAGACAATGCGCCCCTGATGGAACGTCAGCGCGCAGAAATTGCACGCGCCAAAGCAACCGCGCGTGCCGGTGATGGAGAATTTGACCTCCTCCAGCGCGGGAACGCCGCCCAGCGCAACGTAGGACGGGTGCCACTGGCGGGTGTAGGGCAGTTCGTACACTTTGTCAAGCGCGGCGCGGGTCAGCGGCATTGCTGGGCGGTTCTGGCAGAGCCAGCGGCCCGCGTGCGCCTGTGCCAGCGGTTTTCCGCGCACAGGATCCTGCTCGCGGTACTGCGCGGCAAACGCGCGCGCGTATGCCTCGGGGTCTTCCTCAACCTCTTCAAAAGAGGGAATGTGCTCATAGCCTTCGGGTGGCGTCTGGCTGACCCAGCACGCGCCACGCAGCGTGGGCAGCGAATCTGTTAGCGTGCCCTTCGCCAGGTGGCGCGCAACGGTGACGATCGATTCCTCGCCCATGCCATACAAAAGGACATCCGCGCCACTATCCAGCAGGATGGAGCGGCGGACGCGGTTGTCCCAATAGTCGTAGTGCGCGAAACGGCGCAGCGACGCTTCCACCCCACCTATTATGACGGGAATGTCGCTGTATGCTTCCCGGATGCGCCCAGTATACGCGATTGTCGCGCGGTCAGGGCGGCGGCCCTTTTGCCCGCCCGGGGTGTAGACATCCTCGCCGCGCGGCTTTTTCGCGACGGTATAGTGGTTGACCATGCTGTCGATGACGCCCGCGCTGACCAGGAAACCCAGGCGTGGCCTGCCAAAGCGCATGAAGTCAGTTTTGCTGCGCCAGTTTGGCTGCGGCAACACCGCGACGCGGTAGCCCTCGGCCTCCAGCACGCGGGTAAGGATCGCGCAGCCGAACGACGGGTGGTCGACATACGCGTCGCCGGTAACGAAAACGAAGTCGGGCGCGTCCCAGCCGCGCGCGAGCATCTCTTCATGGGTGATCGGTAAAAATGCTTGCATCATATGTGCATCATAGCACGGCTGGCCTAGCTTTTCAATGCGAAAACAGCCTCGTGCACCTGCCCATCGTCGATGAGCGTGATCCACCCGGCATCCTCGTTCCCGCGTGCGGCACGCAGAATGTAGGTTGCTCCTCCGTAGCGGTATTCGACGGTATATCCCTGCCAGCCTTTCGGCGCGCTGGGCCTCAGACGAATACGGTTGCCTTCTTTTTCAAAGCCAAGCAGCACTTCCATGCCCAGCGACCACAGCAACGACGCCGAGCCGGTGTACCACGTCCAGCCGCCGCGCCCCGGGTGTGCCCCGGCGGAGATATCCGCCGCGATGACGTATGGCTCCACGAGGTAGCGCCGCACCGCTTCCGCATCCCGCGCGTGCGTGGTGGGCATCAGCATTTCAAACAATTCCCATGCCAGCTCGGTCTTGCCAAGCTTCGCCGCCGCGATGACGAACCAGATGGCCGCGTGCGTGTACTGCCCGCCGTTTTCGCGGATGCCTGGCGGGTAGGCGCGGATGTACCCTGGCTCGCTGCCGCCATCAAAGGGCGGGTCAAGCAGCTTGAGAATGCCCGCTTCCGGGTCGCGCAGGCGGAGTAGGGCAGCGCTAAACGCCTGCTCCGCACGCTTTGCGCCGGCAAGCACCGCCCATGCCTGCACAACCAGATCAATGCGGCACTCGGATGAGCCGTCGCTGCCAAGTTTGGTGCCGTCATCGTACCAGGCGCGCAGGTACCATTCACCGTCCCAGGCGTGCGCCTCCAGGTTCTCCATGAGTGCGGCGCGGCGAGACAGCAATGCGCTTGCCTCCTGTGGCGATGCGAATGCCGCGTATTCTTCGAGCACAACCGCCAGAAAGAAGCCCAGCCAGACGCTTTCGCCCGCGCCGTGCACGCCCACGGTGTTCATGCCGTCGTTCCAGTCGCCACCGCCCATCAGCGGGAGGCCGTGCGCGCCGAGCTGGATGCTGTCGATCGCGCGCAGGTTGTGCCGGTGCAGCGTCTCGCGCAGCGTGGAGGGCTGCACGGGGCCGTAGTAATCCTCGTGCCCATCGGGAATGGAGACGCTCTCCAGGTAAGGTACGCTTTGCTCCAGCAGCGCGGTGTCCCCGGTGGCGCGCAGGTATGCGGCTGTCACGTAGGGGAGAAACAGCCGGTCGTCGGTGATGCGGGTACGCACGCCGATTGCGGGCGGGTGCCACCAGTGCTGCACGTCGCCCTCGACGAACTGATGCGCGGCCGCTTCCAGCAGGTGCGCGCGCACCATGTCCGGCTGGGTAAAGCGAAAGGCCAGCATATCCTGCAGCTGGTCGCGGAAGCCGATTGCCCCGCCCGCCTGATAGAACCCGGCGTGTGCCCAGATGCGCGAGGAGAGTGCCTGGTACGGCAGCCAGCGGCCCAGCAGCAGTGAGGCGGCTGCATCCGGCACGCGTGGCATGAGAAGCTCGTGCCGCCATTGCCATATTTCGTGCACACGCGCAAAGCGCAGCTGTGCGCCGCCGTTCTGGTACGCGCCAAGGCAGGTGTTCAGGTCACCGGTGCCCAGCAGCAGGCAGAGCGTCTCTGTGCCGTTTTCGGGGATATCCAGGTGCGTGCGCAGGATGCCGCACGGCACGTCCGCGCGCCCATGCACAAGGTGCAGGGAATGCATGCCATCTGGGTTTTGCATGCCGCCTTCCCCATAAAAGAGCGCGCCATCGCAGGAGACCTCAGCCTCCCGCCCAGAAAAGGCAAGGAATGCGGGCCGCTGAAATGCCGGGCTGTACGCAAGCGCGGCGTCGCCGGATATTTCGCAGCTAACCTGCATCGCATCATTAAGCAGCGAGCCCAGCAGCCAGTGCACGGCAGCAGTGACGCTTAGCGTGCGCGGCGAGGCGTCCAGGTTCTCAACGGTTAGCAGCGAGCACTTGACCGGAAGATCCACATCGACAAACATATCCAGCTGTAGCCTAAGGCCCAACGCCTCGCATTCAAAACGCGTGAAGCCGAACCCGTGTGTGACGAGTGCATTGTCCAGCGGCGAGATGAACTGTCCGTCCGCCTCGTCGCGAATCCACAGCGCTTCGGTGCGCAGATCGCGCACCGGGTCGCTGGCGAAGGCTGTGACGCGGCGCATGCGGCTGTTCTCGCCCCAGGTGAAGCCCGCGCCGCGCTCGGTGACGACGGTGCCGAACGCAGGATTGGCCAGCACATTGCACCACGGCGCAGGCGGCGCTTCGCTCACGACATAACCGCCATCGGCGCGAAAGCCGCCCAGGCCGTTATACAGCCCCAGGCTACCGGCGTCCAGTGGCTTGGGTTTGGGCCAAGTATGCTGCTTTTTCCACGTGCCCGTGGGGTGCGGAAGCGTCCTGCGCTTGGCGGTCAGTTGCGTGGCGAGGCCGCCCTCGCCGCCGCGCAGCACGATGGCTGCTTGCGAGAGGAGCGAACCCAGCGCCTGCTTGCCGTGCGCCGTAAGGTCGATCATGTGCACGCCCGCACCCTGGCCGATCAGATCGCGCGAAGGGCCGCTGGCAAGCAGCGACATCAGCGCGTCGCGCACCGGACGGCTGTAGCCGCCGGGCGACTCGTCTATGACCGCCAGGTCGCTCCACAAACCCACTGCCCGTAGGTACGCATGCGCCTTGAGCGTCTGGCGGACGAGCGGCAGATGCGCTTCCCGCGAGATGCGTAGCGCGATCACCGGCAGGTCACCGGAGATGGCGAACGGCCAGAGCGCCTCGCGTCCCTCGTGCGCCGTCTGCATCGTGGCCAGCGGGTGCAGCAACCACGAAGCCAGGCGCTGCGCGGCGAGCTGCGCACCTTCATCCAGGCCCAGGTACTTGGCGGTGACCTCGTCCTGGGTGGCGGAAAGCTCCAGCGCGCGGTGTATATACTCCGGGGAGGCCGCCTGCGCGGCGAGCGCCTGGGCCTTCTCCTCGTCCGGCGCGGCGGCGGTGAGGAACCATGCGGAGACGGTCTTGCCCGCCTCGATGGCGACGGGTGCGCGCAGGCTCATGCAGGGGTCGAGCACCGCGCCGGTTTCGCCCGCGTCTGGGTCAAACGGCGCGGAAAGCCCGAGCGGATGATCCAGCCGCTCGCCGCGCCCCAGGAATGCCATGCGCGATGTCTCCAGCATGCAGGGCGTGCCATCCGCCTCCATGCCGAAGGCGTGCGCCAGCATGGGATAGGTTTCCGAGGGCGATTTCACCCGGCGGCGGGCGAGCGCGGCGGTGTCGCTGAGGCGGCGCGTCTCCACGGAGAGGTTGCGGAACGCCGGGTGCGATTCATCGGCGGCAGGGGTGGAGAGGCATACCTCAAAGAAGCTGGCGACCTCCACCTGGATGTCGCTTTCCGGGGCCGCGTGCAGGCGAAGAAGGTGCAGTGCCGCGCCGTCCAACGGCGAAACGAAACAGATCAGCTCGATCTCCAGCCCACGATGCCGTGTGCGGTAGATGGCACGGCTGCGGTCGAAGCAGACGTTTTTGGTGCGGTTCACCCGGACCGACTCACCGTCCGGGAAGCGCAGATACACCTGCATGCCGCCCTCGTACAGCGGATCGGCGCGCCGCCGCGTCAGCAGCAGCCCGTTATGCGAGATGTAGCCCCCGCCGCGCGCGTCGCAGACGAGCGTAGTGCCGCCTCCGTACAGCACCTGCGCCTCAATGGGGAACTCTCGCGGGTTCACATGGCGCAGCAGCGTGGATTCGGCGCGGCGAACAAAGTCCGGCTGGCGAATCTTGCCCGCACTTCGCAGCATTGCCCGGGTGGGCTTGCGCTCCTCCAGTAGCAGTGCGTAAGCTTCCGCCTGTGGCAGGCCCAGGAAGTGACGTGTCAGCGTGCCGCCTGTGAGCCTGTTGGCGATGGAGGCCATGATCATGCCCTGGTGGTGTGCCATATGGCTGCGCACCAGCATGTATTCGGTGTTCTCGGGCAGGCGCTCGCGGTTGTAGTCGGCTGCCTCATAGAAGCCAAGGTCCGCAAGCCACCCCAGATCGGTCATCTTTTTAATGTTTTCAGCCGCCTCCCTGGGCAGCACTTCCAGCGCCAGCACCGAGGCGTACGGCGCAATGACCTGCTCCGGCCGCGCGGTGCGCAGTGCCAGGCGCGGCAGGCCAAACGCCCGATATTGGTAGGCAAGCGAGGGGTCAAACGCATAGTAGCCCGACTCCGAAATGCCCCACGGCCCGGTTTCAAATGCGGTCATCTGGTCCTCGGCGGCGCTGCGGCAGGTGTCGCCCAGCAGCGTGCCCGGCAGGCTGCCCAGGAACAGCGAGGGGAGCAGGTATTCAAACATCGTGCCGCTCCAGGAGAGCAGCGCCGCGCCACGCGCCGTGCGCGTCATGGACCGGCCAAGCCTGCGCCAGTGTCGCAGCGGCACCTCGCGCCGCATCAGCGCAATGTAGCTCAGCAAGCGGGATTCGCTGGCGAGCAGGTCGTAATGCGAGCGGTCCGGCAGGCCGGTTTCGGCGCTGAGGCCGATGTAAAACAGATCGCACGAGGTATCGTACAGGCGCGAGAAGTCCATCGCCGCCGCCAGCGCGTCCAGCCGCGCGGGGAGAGAGAGCAGATTGGCGTCGACCTCGGAGAGGTGAGCGCGGACAGCTTGTGCCGTGAGCAGCAGGCACACGGCCAGGTTGCCGTTGTCCACCGAGGAGACGTACCGGTGCGACAGCGGGGTAAGCGTGCGCAGGTCATACCAGTTATACGGGTGTCCGTTCCAGGTCTCCAGCGACTCCAGCGTAGCCACGGTTTTTTCAATGCGGCGCGCCATGCTGTCCGCGTCCAGCAAACCCAGCTCTCCGGCGGAGACGCAGGAGAGCAGATACATGCCGATGTTGGTGGGCGAGGTGCGCGGCGCGATACCGCGCGGAGGCTCCAGCTGCAAATTGTCCGGCGGCAGGTGATGCGTCTTTTCGGAAACGGTGTGCTCAAAAAAATGGAAGGTGCGCTGCGCTACTTCCAGCAGCAGCTCCTTCTGTGGGGCGGTGAGCGGGTCAGCATTGCCCTCCTTGGCATCGAGCCAGCGTGCGGTCAGCGGTGCGATCGCCCAAAAAGCCGCAAGCGGTCCAGCGAAGAAGTACCACACCGGCGCACTGGAGGCGGCGAACAGCAATAGCCCCGCTGCCAGAAAGTTGGGCCAGAAACGAATGGCGGATTCCCCGCCGCGCTGGCGCTCGGCCTCGTGCGAGGGCAGCCATTCCAGCAGGTGCTTGTGCGAGAACAGCACGCGCCAGATGGTCCTGAGGATCGCGTCCAGCAGGCTGAGGGCCTCAAACGGCAGCAGCGCCAGATGTGTCAGCGACAGCACCGCGCTTTGCTTGCTGGGCGGCAGCAGCGCCCGGACATAAGGCAGCAAAAGCCCTGCCAGCACCGCGGTGGGCTCGTTCATCCATACCCCAGCGATCATCAGCACGGCCGAAGCGGCCGGGATCAGGCTGCGACGCAGGTTGTCGTAGACCTTGAACTGGTTGAGCATGGAAAGAGGGTTGCGCATCCAACCGTCCTTGCCGCGTACCCATGGGATCATCCAGGGCAGCAGCTGCCAGTCGCCGCGCGTCCAGCGGTGCTGGCGCTTCATCCAGCCGGAGAGCGATCCGGGCTGTCCGTCATAGAGCGCGATATCGCATGCCAGCGACGAGCCGACCAGCCCGCCTTCTAGCAGGTCATGGCTAAGCACGGCGTTGTCGCGGATCTTGCCGCGCACGCCTTCCTCAAACGCGCGCACGTTATAGACACCTTTGCCCGCGAAGCTGCCCTCGCCGCAAAGATTTTGGTAGATATCCGAAAATGCGGTGATGTATGGATCGAACCCGCCATCACCGCCCCAGTAGCGGGCAATCCGCGTGTGGACGGTCGCGGCGGAGGTCTCCATGCGCGGCTGGATTACCGCGCAGCCGCGGCGCTTGTTGTTCTCGATGCACGAGCGGTTGAGCGGGTGCTGCAACATGCCCGCCAGCTCCAACGCGGTGCCGGGCGGCAGCTTGGTATCGGCATCCAGCGTGATGACGACCTCAAACATACCCATCAGCGACGCGGGGTCGCAGCTCTGGCTTGCGAAGTTGGCGGAGCATTTGCCGGTGAGCAGCAGGTCGTTGAGCGTTGACAGCGCGCCACGCTTGCGCTCAAAGCCCATAAAGCGCCCGGCCTTTTCGTTCCATTCACGGGTGCGGTGCAGGTAGTAAAAGCCACCGTTCCAAACGTCGCTGAGCGCCTGGATTGCCGATAGCGCGGCGTCGGTGATCTCGCCGTCGGTCGGTTCCACGGCGGCGGGGCCATCCTTAAAATCGGCAAGCAGCATGTACGAAAGCCGCGACTCCGGGTTGGCGAGCCTGAGCACCGACAGGTGGCGCGCCATCTCCAGCGCCTGCGTGCGGCTGGTTAGCAGCGTCGGGACCACGACAAGAATACCGCCGGGCTCCAGCTGGTCTGGGGCCAGGCGCGGCATGCGGCGCGGCGGGGATAACCGGTGGATGATCAGGCCCGCCAGCTGGCGAAAGCCTTCGCCGGCGATCAGCATCGCCGGGGCGACCAGCCAGCTCTTGATGCCCAGCAGCCACAGCAGCACAGAAACGCCGGTGGAACCCAGAAAAATCATCGCAACATACAAAAAGGACGCATGCCTGCCGAGCAGGCGCGCTGCTTGCAGGCCCAAGGGTGCTCTGCCAAGCGCCTTCCACAGCATCACCTGGCCCTTGTCCATCAGATAATAGCCGACATGGCCAGATAGTTCCGGCAGCGTATCGGCGATGGAGCTCTCCGCGCAGGCAAGCGCCTTGCGCGCGACGACCGATTCCTCTACGTGAAAAAGGGACGCCAGCTTGGCCGCGCGGCGGCGGTACATGCCGCGGGAGGCAAAGTCCATGCGCGGATAGACGCCGGTGGGGTCCTTGCGCAGCCAGCCGTCGATGACGGACAGCGCCTCTAGCTCCACGCGCCAATCCAGCACGGCTAACGCGCGCAGCGACGCGATCGCGTTGCCCGTCCAAAGGCACGCGCGTGTCTGCCGCGCATGCTCACGCTCAGCGACATCCGCCGCCGTCATGCCCAGCTCCAGCAGGTGCGCGTCAAGCTTTGCCAGCGCGTCAGCGTTCTCCTGCTCTTGCAGCAGGCAGGAGAGGCGTTCCCAGTAGGCATCGGGCCTGAATTTTCCGGAAATATCCAGCACGGCTTCCGCATGCGTGCGCGCACGCTCCGTCTGGGCGCTATCCTCGGCAAGGTCGGCAAGGAGCAGCACCAGCGCGCGGCGGGCAGCCAGCGGCAGCAGCGCAAGCTCCACCTCGGTCAGCGGCTGGCTGTGCTGCCAGGCAGCCGCAGCCGCCTGCAGTGAGGGGCCGCTCGCCTGGGCGTTTGTGTGGCCGACCCATTCCCGCGCGAAACGGGCAATGCGCGGCTCACCTGCGCAGGCGGGCAGGCGCGGCGCATGACGCAGCTCTTCCTGCAGCGTTACACAGGCTTCCTCCAACATGCGGGCGTTGTCCACCAGCCATAGCGCGGCGGGCGTCAGCTCTTCTACGTCATGGCGAGCGCGCAGAACGGACAGGGAGATTGAAAGCGCGCGAACGCTCCTGCGGATGCCCCCCAGGCGCGCGCGCCCTCTCTTGTGGCATTCAGCGGATATGGCGCGAAGATGATGTTCCAGGGCCGCGCCTTCCAGCGGCGCGACGCGGGGAATACGTGCTTGCTTTAACATGAAAGCCCTTTCTCCTGACAGCGTTTGCTTGTTCCGGTGCGCGTATTGTGCGCGACAGGGCTGTTTTTGATGCGAAAGGCTTGTGTGCGGGCCGCGCATGCGGTAGAATATGCTGTAAAAGCTTCGCGGAGGAAAAAGGTTTGCCAAAGGTTGTGATGGTCAACACCGTGCCGACCGGGAGCCATGGGCGGCTGATGCGCGATATTGCGCGCGCGGCGTCCGGCGCTGGGTTTGATACGGTGATGGCCGCCGGCAGGGATGCTGGGGACGGCGTGGTCCGCATCGGTTCGCGGCGCGATGTGCTGCTGCATGTCGCAAGAACGCGGCTGCTGGACGGGCACGCGCGCGGTTCGCAAGGCGCGACCAAGGCGTTTGTCGCGGAACTTGAGGCGATGAAGCCCGACCTGCTGCACCTGCACAACGTGCACGGCTACTACCTGCACGCTGAAACGCTTTTCGCGTACATCCGCAGCAGCGGCATCCCGACTGTGTGGACATTGCACGATTGCTGGGCATTCACCGGGCATTGCAGCCATTTCGTTCGGGCAAACTGTGCGCTGTGGCAGACCGGCTGCCACAACTGCCCGCTGCTGGGCGAGTATCCGGCATCAATTTTGCTGGACGCTTCGCAGCAAAATTGGCAATGGAAACGCGCGGCGTTTGCGGGAATCCCGAATCTGACGCTGGTGTCGCCGTCCGGGTGGCTTGCGGATAGGCTGGCCGATTCGTTCCTGCGGGATACGCCAAGGCTGGTGATTCCAAACGGGATTAACCTGGGACTGTTTCGGCCGGAGAAGGACGCGCAGGTTCGCGCGCGCTTTGGGGTGAAGCCCGGGCAGGTGATGCTGCTGGCGGTTGCCGCGCCGTTTGACCGGCGAAAGGGTTTTGCTGACGCGCTGCGGGTGGCGGAGCTACTGGGCGACCGGGCGAAGCTGGTGCTGGTGGGCCTGAGCGAAAAACAGCTGCGAAGCCTGCCGGAAGGTGTATCCGGCATCGCACGCACCGATGGGCCGGAGGCGCTGGTGGCGCTGTACGGTGCGGCAGACTGCCTGATCAACCCCACCTATGAGGATACGTACCCGACGGTGAACATGGAGGCGATGGCGTGCGGAACGCCGGTTGCTGCGTATGCCGTCGGTGGATGTGTGGAACAGATAGCGGAACTGTGCGGAGTGCTTGCGCCTTGCGGCGATGCGGGCGGGCTTGCCGAGGCGGCGCTGGTTCTCGGGGCGCGCAAACGCATGCTGACGGACGCGTGCCGCGAGCATGCTGAAGAGCACTTTGATCGGCGAAATGCGGTGGCCGCGTATGTTGCGGCCTATCAAAACAGTGTAGGAGCGTGATCCCTTGCGACCCAAGGAAAACATATGGAATGTGCCCAACGTGCTGACGATGCTGCGCATGGCGCTCATCGGGGTCTTTGTCGGCCTGTTTGCCGTGGGGTACTACGGGTGGTCGGCAGCCGTCTTTGTACTGGCAGGGCTCACGGATATGCTGGACGGGTATATCGCCAGGAAAAGGCAGCTGGTTACCAGCTTCGGCAAGCTGATGGACCCGCTGGCGGATAAGCTGATGCTCGTCGCGGCGCTCTCCTGTCTGGTGTCCAGGGGATTGGTGCCAATCTGGGTGCTGCTGACAGTGGTGGTCAAGGAACTGGTGATGGTGGTTGGGGGCGTGCTGTTGCTAAGGCGCGGCATCGTGGTGCAGGCGGTGTCCATCGGCAAGGTGGCGACAATCTGCTTCAGCGTTGCGGTGGTCGCGACCTTTCTGCACGATTATTTGGCCCCATGGGACTTTGTGCTTCAATGCGCGGCGGTGGTGCTGTCGCTGTCGGCGTTGGTGTGGTATGTGGTCAATGCCATACAAAAGGTTAACAACAAGTAAAAGACAAACATGCCCGCTGTTAGCACTCGTCTTTGACGAGTGCTAAGTTTTGCTTGACAACCGTGCGCGTTGCGGCTAGAATAGACAAAGAAAGACAAACATCAAACAATTAACAAGAGGTGACTAGTATGGCAAGCACAGGCAACATTTCCATCCACGCGGAAAATATCATGCCCATCATCAAAAAATGGCTGTATTCCGATAAAGATATTTTTATCCGCGAACTGGTATCCAACGGCTGCGACGCGATTACCAAGCGCAAACTCGCGCAGGCGGATGCGGAGGTGGAGTACCGCGTCACCGTGTGCGTGGACGAGGCGGCGGGCACGCTCAGCTTCACCGACAACGGCGTCGGCATGACGGGCGAAGAGGTCGAAAAGTACATCAACCAGGTTGCTTTTTCCGGTGCGGAGGAGTTCCTCAAGCAGTATGGCGGGGAAGGGAACGAGAACAAGGGTGGCATCATCGGGCACTTTGGCCTGGGGTTCTATTCGTCGTTCATGGTGTCTACGAAGGTGGTCATCGACACGCTGTCGTTCCAGCCCGGCGCGGAGGCGGTTCGCTGGACATCCGAGGATGGCATGAACTACACGATTGAGCCATCGGACCGCACCGAGATCGGCACGACGATTACGCTGACGCTCAGCGAGGACGAGCATGAGTTCCTGCATGAGCACCAGGTGCGCGAGGTGCTCAATAAGTACTGTCCGTTCATGGCGACACCGATTTACCTGGAAGCAGCGGGCAAGGAAGAACCCGCGCCCAAGGAGGGCGAGGAGCCCACACTGCCGAAGCCCATCAACGACACAAACCCGCTGTGGCTGAAGAAGCCGTCCGACTGCACCGACGAGGAGTACAAGGAGTTTTACACCAAGGTATTCCACGAGTTCGAGCCGCCGCTGTTCTGGGTGCATCTCAATGTCGACTATCCGTTCAACCTCAAGGGCATCCTCTATTTCCCCAAGCTCAAGCAAGAGTTTGGCGGCATGATGGAGGGGCCGATCAAGCTGTTCAGCGGCCAGGTATTCGTCGCGGACAATATCAAGGAAGTCATCCCCGAGTTCCTGACGCTGCTCAAGGGCGTCATCGACTGCCCGGACCTGCCGCTGAACGTATCGCGCTCGTTCCTGCAGAACGACGGCTACGTGAAGAAGCTGTCCGCATACATCACGCGCAAGGTGGCCGACCGGCTGACCGGCCTGTTCACAAACGAGCGTGTGCAGTATGAAAAGTACTGGGACGACATCAACCCGTTCATCAAGTTCGGCTGCCTGAAGGACGAGTCTTTCTACGACCGGATGAAGGAAGCGCTGCTGCTCAAGACGGTTGACGGTCGTGCGCTGACCATTCAGGAGTACCTGGACGCTAACAAGGAAAAGGCGGAGAAGAAGGTCTTCTACGCGTCGGACGCGAAGGTGCAGGCGGCGGCGATCGCGCTGTATACCGAGCAGGGCATCGATGTGGCGCTGCTGGACTCCCCGATTGACAACAACTTTATTTCGTTCCTGGAGTATAAGAATACCGAGGTGAAGTTCAGCCGCGTGGACGCGGACCTGTCGGGCCTCAAGTCCGATGACGCGGGGGATAGCGGGCTGGACGAGGGCAAGCTGACCGCGCTGTTCCGGGATGCGCTGGGGATGGACGAGCTGAAGGTGTCTCTGGAGTCTTTCAAGAACGAGGACCTGCCCGCGATGGCGATCGAGGACGAGCAGATGCGGCGCTTCAAGGACATGTCGCGTTTCTACGGCGGCGGCTTTGCGATGCCGTCCAGCGCGCAGTTGGTGCTCAACCGCAGAAGCCCGGTCATCGCGGCATTGAACGCGCGCGAAGCGGGCGAGGACGCGTTTGTGATCTGCCGCCAGATTTATGACCTGGCCGAGATGGCGCGCCAACCGCTGGAGGCAGATGCGATGGGCAAGTTCATTGAGCGGAGCAACAAGCTGCTGGGGCTGCTCATTAAATAAAGTGAAATGGGGAGGGTCGCCCATGCCGCTGGTCGATGTGAACCTTGCCAACCTGGAGACGGAGCATATCTGCTGTGCGATCACCGACAAAAAGGGTGAGCCGTGCGTCGCAGCGAAGAAGGCGTGGCTACGTGAGCGCTTCGCGGACGGGCTGGTGTTCAAAAAGCTGGACGCGCGCGGGAAGGTGTTCATCGAGTACCTTCCCGCCGAAAAGGCATGGTGCCCGATCGACGCGCCGGGCTATCTGTATATCGATTGCTTCTGGGTGTCAGGTCAATTCAAGGGGCAGGGATATGGCAACGAGCTGCTTGCCGCCTGTGTGGGAGACGCGAAGGCTCAGGGGAAGGCGGGCCTGGTGGCGCTCTCTTCCAAGAAGAAACTGCCGTTCCTCAGTGATCCCGGGTACCTGAAGCATAAGGGGTTCCGTGTTGCGGACACCTCCGCGCCGTCGTATGAGTTGCTGTATCTGCCGCTGACGGAGAACGCGCCCGTGCCGTCGTTTAGGCCTTGCGCCAAGGAAGGCCGCATCGACGCCGATGGCATGACGCTCTACTACACGCACCAGTGCCCGCATACGGCGAAGTACGTGCCACTGCTGCTTCAAATCGCCGAAGCGCGCGGTGAAACCGTGAACCTGATCCAGATCAAGACAACGGAGCAGGCGCAAAGTGCACCCGCCCCGTTCACGACCTATAGTTTTTTTGACCATGGAAAGCTGGTCACCAACGAAATATTCAGCGAAAAGAAGTTTGCGGCCTACCTGGACGGCAGGCGTTAGCGGAGCAGTGCGGCGATTTCCTGCGCCGAAACGTCCGGCAGGAACTTCGCGGCGCGCTCCGTAAGCCACGCGAGGGAAACCTCCGGTGGGTCGTCGAACTTTGAACTGACAAATTCTTCCCCGAACGCATCGTCGCTGCGGCAGAAGCGCGAGCTGCCCATGCCGTACGGCTTGCCGAACGCATCGCGCTTGTATTCCAGTCGGCGGATGACGACATCGGTACGCATCTGCAGCGAAGTGAGCGCGCCGTCAAATCCCTTGACCAGCCCGCTGCGTGACTTTAAATCCCTTGACAACAACGGGCCGTCCGCAAGCGCATCCATGATACGCTTTTCGTTTCGGTGGATCAGGCCGCTTTCGTAGCGCGTATCGAAATCCAGGCCGCCGCGCCGCCAGTTTGCCAGGTCCGGGTAATAGTCGGGGCTGACAAACCCGGCCTTGCGCTCGAACACCTTGGCATAGGCGATGGTTCCGCCATCGGCCAGCGCCTCGCGCCACTCCCACGGTCCCTCAACATCCTTGACAAACCAGCGCTCCTGGGGCGTGATGTCCGCGACGGAAAAGCCGGGAATCCGGCAATGGAACAGCGGCAGGAAGCCGATGTCCATCACCAGCGCCTCCAGCTCCGCCGCGCTGTTGATTAGCGGGAATCGCATGTGAGCCATCCTTTCAGTTCCGCGGCGCTTGCGAAGGCCGCGGTTTTTGCTGTGCGTAGAACTTCCACCGGCGGACCGGACACCTGCACCACCGTATCGGAAAGCGCGAGGGCTTCGGCCTCGTTGTGCGTGATTAGAAGCGCCGTTTTGCCCCGGATTGCCTCGCGCAGCGCCGCAAGCACCGGCGCGGCGGTCGCCTCATCTAGGCCCCGCAGCGGCTCATCCAGGAAGAACCTATCGCCTCCATACGCGATGGCGCGGGCGATCGCCAGCCGCCTGCGCATGCCGCCGCTGAGCTCATCGGGCAGCGTCATTTCCTCGCCGGTAAGGCTGACCTGCGCAAGCGCGCGCGCAGCAACCTCCGCCGGAATGCCCACCGCCGTCAAGTTTTCCAGCGCGCCAAACCATGGCAGCAGCCGGTCCTCCTGAAAAATGAACGACTGGCGCGCCGCGGGAGGGGATACCTGCCCGCTGTCCGGCGCGAGCAGGCCGGCCGCAACGCGGAGCAGCGTCGTCTTCCCGCAGCCGGAGGGGCCGATCAGGCACGTCGTTTCGCCTTCGGGAAAAGAATACGAAAAATTGCGTAAGATAATTTTCTCCGCGAAGCGCAGGTTTACCTGCGTTATGTTAGGCATGCAGCCGCCTCCCTTCGCGCCCATGGGTCAGCCATACCACCAGTTTCTCCAGCAGGATCGACAGCAGTATCACCACCGCCGTGCCCGCGAAGAGGCCGGGCGTATCCAGGTATATTTTGGCGCTATAGAGGAAGGTGCCCAGCGCGCTGCGCGGGGTGCAGATCACCTCCGCTGCGATGCCCGCCTTCCACGCCATGCCCATGCCCGCGATGACGGAGGCCAGGAACGCGGGTCTGCACGAGGGCCAGTATATCCTGGTGAGCAGCGCGCGCCGGGGCATGCGGAAGGCGCGCGCCATCTCCAGCAGCATGGGGTCTGTGGCGGCGATCGCGGTGTATAGGTTTGTGTATGCGACAGGCAGCACGACGAGCACTGTCGCGAACGTGGGCACGCCGTCCGTCTTGATCCAGACGAGTGCCAGGATGATGAACGACGCGACCGGCGTCGCCTTGACCGCCGCTAGGAATGGCGCGAAGAAGCCGCGCCACCAGCGAAAACGGCTGGTGAGCACGGCCAGCGCGCAGCCGGCGACAAGGCCCGCTGCGAAACCCGCGAAAATGCGCAGCATGGAGGCGCCTGCCGCCAGCCAGAAATCGCCGCGTTGGACAAGGGTGACCAGCGCGGACAGCGTTTCCAGCGGGGAAGGCAGCAGCAGCGTGAGGCCGACAGCCCTCGCCAGCACGGCCCATAGCGCAATCCATAGCGCCGCGATGGCAAGGCCGTTTAGCAGCTTACGGGGCATAGTAGAAGTCTTCGGAGGGAAGGGCGCCGCCGATCAGCGCGGGGTTGTCGGCAAGCAGCACGGTGTAGAAGGCGAGCAGTTCCGTGCGCATGTCGGCGCCGACCAGGCAGACCATGTTGGCGCGTGAGATGGCGCTTTCCGCTACGGCGGCCTGCATGATGTCGTACTGCTGGATCAGCGCGGCGGCATCAGCGGGGTTTTCATTGGCATACGTGACGCTCTGTGCGTATTCGGACAGGAACGCGTCGATTGCCTCGGGGTGCTGCTCGGCGAACGCCCTGCGCACGGCGATGCCGCCCATCGGCAGTGCGCCCGCGTCGCTCTCCGCCCAGGCGGCGGTGATGTCCAGCGCGATGCGGAAGTCCGCATTCTGTTTCAGCAGCGAGGTCACGAACGGCTCCGGCACCAGCACCAGATCGTACTGGCCGGCAACGGCCTGCGCGACGGCCTCGGCATGCTCGGAGACGTAGTCTATTTCCGCGTCCGGGAAAAGGCGCTGCGCGACAACTTCGACAGTAGTGCCGCGCCCGGCCGCGACGATTTTCCGGCCCGCGAGGTCTGCGGCGGAGGACACGGTGTCGCCGCGCTCCAGCACGTACAGCACACCCAGCGTATTGACCGCCAGCGCCTGCACGCCGCCCTGCGATTTCTGGTATAGCATCGCGATGGTGTTTGTCGGCAGCGCGGCGATGTCCAGCTCGCCCGTGATGAGCTGCGCGACCAGCGCGTCCGGCGCGCCCGCGACGGTGAATGCATACTGGTTATCCGTGCGGCCCGCGTCGTTTTCCGCCATCAGCCAGGCCGCGCCCATGCCGGTCGGTCCCTTCAGCACGGCGATGTTGACGTTTGTCTTGGCCTCCGCCGCCGCGCAGGCGGACAGCAGGCAAATGGAGAGCAGCAGGGAAACCAGGATCAGATGTTTTTTCATGGTAATGCCTCCTTTTTAGTAGGGTGCCAGTTTTTCGCCGGATTGAACCGTGATGCGCCGCCCATCCCGCTGGAGGATGCCTTCACTTTCCAGCGCGTCCATTGCGCGATATAGCGTTGCGCGGCCGACGCCGAGCATCTCGGCAAGCTGCGTGAGCGAGTAGGGCAGCGTGAACGCGGAATCGTCCCCCGTGGACAGGCTGCCGAGCAGGCGCAGAAGCCGCGCGCGGACATCGTCGCCGGTCAGGGTTTCGATACGCCGGTTGAGGAAATGGATGCGCCCTGACAGCAGCGCGATGTAGTTGCGCGCGAGCTGCGGCTCCTTGGCAAATGCAGCCTCAAGCCACGCCTTTTGCAGGTATAGCACGATGCAGGCGGTTTCGGCGCGCACCTCCGTGGGGTATGGCGCGTCGCCCGCGAACAGCGAGGCCATGCCGAACGTGCCGCCGGGAGAGAGGCGGCTCATCAGCACGCGGTGGCCGTCGACGCCAAACTTGTGCACCAGCGCCGTACCCTCCAGCAGGATCGCCAGCGCGCGCTTGGTATCGCCGGGGCCGAACAGCAGCTCACCGTGCGCCACCTCCTGCGGTGCGAACGCTTTGCCGACGAGCGCTTGCACGCGCGCCACGGGAATTCCGGCGAACAAGGGTGTTTGCGCCAAAGTATCCCAAAACGCAGAAAACTGTCTCATGTGAGACAGTATACCACGGATGGCGCGGGGGTTAAACCTTTTTTACATTGTTTTATGATTTTGTTCCGCCTGCGTGGCCCGCATCGCGGCGGGGGACAGGGCGATCTCCATCAGGCGCAGCGTGGACGGGATGCGGGCGGCGCGCACGGTTGCAGGCGTCACGTCCGGCATCGCACGCAGTGCCCAGCGCACGGCCTCCGGCAGGTCGCTTGCGATGACCGGGATGCGCCCGCGCTCCAGAAAGCCGCTGGTGACGACGTTTTCGGTCGTCGCCCGCAGGTCGATCGCGTCAAAAAGTCGCTGGGTGATGACATCCGCGAGCCCTATGCCTAGCGCGTTGCCGTGGGATGCAGGCGTCAGGCGGTCGACGGCGATCATGCGGATGCGCGGGGAAACCGGCTCCTGCTGGCCGGAAATGCGCATGCGGCCGATGACGTTCGTATCCATGCCTGTGCCGCTGATGTCCTTGCCCATCTCGTCCACGATCAGCAGGTCTAGCGCGTCCAGTGGCAGTGTCGCCTGCTTTTCCCGCGCGAGCGCGAGCAGCGAAGCGTCCGTCTCCGGGATGGCGGCGCCAGGGCAGGCGGCGACCCGGCAAATGCGGTCATAGGCGTTTTCGATGACGCCCACACCCAGGAGGATTTTGCCGGTGGCGAGCACGCGCCGCGCAACTTCGGGAATCTTATCACGAAGGCCTGGCACGCCCAGCCGATGCATCTCCAGCGTCTGCGCGTGTTTGCCCAGGCCGATAACCAGCATCTTCATTAGCCCAGACTCGACCGGGCCGTGGAAATCCGTATGCGGTTTGATGCGGTTGATGACAACGATGCCATCGGCGGCATAAGCGTCGCATGAGAGAAAGACGCCTTTATCCAGCGCAATAACATCCAGCGAGGAAACAATGGCGCAGCCCATGCTTGCTTCGTCAACGCGATATCCGGCGAGCACCGCCGCTTGGCCCTCTGCGGTTGCGCCGCCGTGGCTGCCCATCGCGGGGATGATGAACGGATGGGCGCCTGCTGCGCGCACGGAATCCACCGTGGCGCGGACGATTTCCGGCAGCGAAGCGATGCCCCGGCTGCCCACCGCGATGGCGATGCGCCCGCCTGCCGGGAACAAAACACCGCTGGCCTCGATCTGCGCGCGGGTTTCACCGTACACATCAAAAACTTCCGCCGGGTCAAACTGCTGGCGGAAGGGAATGAGCGGGAACGGAAACGGTCCGCTATTTGGCAGCATAGCCCACCCGATCGGCTTTGACCAGCAGCGCGATCGCCTGCATGCCAGAATAGGAAAGTGCCTGCTGGCCCTGCGTCACGCCGAACACGGCGATCGAATCACCCGCCTGAAAGACGGTGGTGTGGGGCAGCGGTTGGTAGGACACATAGACGATCTTCGCCGGGTCATCCTCCATCTGCACCAGGCAGTACTGTGTCGCCCCGTTCGCGGCGGTGATGACGATCTTGCCGGTAAAGCCGACCTTCGTGTCGGTCCTCACGCCGGTGCGGGTGACGCGCGCGTAGGTGTAGGGCGTGTAGTCTGTGCCGTTGGGCTCCCAGGAATAGGCGAAAATGTCCAGCGCGGGGGAGAGGGCGCGTGGCATGTTGGCGGCGTCGGCAAGCATCGCCTGGGCGAGCGGCGTGATGCTCTGCCCGTCGCCGCCGATGCGCATCTGCTGGCAAAACACGCGGATGGCGATCTCCAGCGTCTTATAGTAGTTTTCGCTGGCGCGGTTGGCAAAGTAGCCCAGGCCGGACAGCGCCTCCTTCAATGCCGTTATCCGCGCGCCGCTCTCTCCGTATTTGATGGTTTTGTAGGCCGCGGAAGCCTCCCCGTACTGCGCCTGGTACTGGGTCAGGTTAGCGGTAGGGGATGTAAAGTCCGCCAGCGCCGCACCGCCCAGCAGCAACGCTGCCGCCAGCAGCACCGCCATCACCCGTTTGGTCATCGTATCGTTCTCCTTTAACGCATTTGCACGCGGCCTCTTTGGGTCAGCAGCCACGCGCCGTTTTCCTTTTTGGTAAGGATTGCTGGGGCCTGTACGGCCTGAATGCGCCCACCGTGCCGCGCACCATCGAACAAGGGCTGCGGGTCCAGCGTTGCACTGAAGCGGCTGTAGTTGGGGTATAGCAGCGCCGTTTCGCCTTCGATGCAGGCGAAAAGCCCATCGCCGCCGTTCTCCAGGATGACTTCCTTTGTGAACGCGTCCTGGCTGGCGCGCGGTGTCAACCGTTGCAATGCCAGGCGCGGGTCCATCGCGCGCACCGCCTCGACAAAGTTGTACGGCTGGTTGCCGGCCAATAGGTCATTGACCAGCGGTGTCAGGTCCGTCGCCTGCGGGGCGCTGGGTGCGGGTTCGCGCGGCACATGCTGGGGCGGCGGCGGAACCGGGCGCGCGGGGCGCGGCGGGGGAATGGCGCGCTGCAGCGCATCCAGCTGCCTCCGGAGCTGGTCCAACTCCCCAGCAAGCCACGCCTCGGCCTTGAGGCTGCGCGAGCGCATCCGGGCGAGCAGGATCAGCACGAACAACAGCACGACCAACAATATCGCAGGCGCGACCGTCCATATGGTGGCGGCGCTCACCAGCGCGTCGAGCCTAGACAGCGCAAGGTCCATGTCGGTTTCCAGGTTCACACGATCACCTCCCGGAAACAGCGTATGCAGGGCATGGGCCGGACAGGCCCGGTTACGCGGAGCGCATCATGCGGTTCATCGCGGCGAGCATCTCCACGAAGCGGCCGGCGATGGTATTGGCGGGCGGCAGCGGCTGCCCGGGCAGCATCGGTTCCGGGTTGTGGCGCAGGCACTGCACCCAGATGTTTTGGTAGTACGATTCCACGCTGAAGCGCGCCTGCCCCGCCGGAATGGGGAAAATCGAGGCCAGGAAGCCGCGCAGCTCCTCGTCGTTGCCGAATACAGCGCGCAGGGCCGTGAAGCTGTCCATCACCAGCGTGCGGTACTCGTCGGTAAGCGTTTGCAGCACGACGCCGCTCTCGGCGCGGTCGTACGCGCTTTTGGCGGGCCAGCCGCCGCTGATGGTTTCCTCCGGCTGCACGGCGCGCTGCATCAGGAACGCCTCCGGCGCGAGCGCCAGGCCGCGCGCGGTTTCCTGCTTGGGCATGAACGGCTCGATGATCACGGCCTCAAATCCCTCAATGCCGCAGCCCGCCTTAAACGCGCGCAACAGCTTGGCGATTTCGTCCTCATAGCGCGCGGCGTTGCGCCGCTCCTGCGCGACCAGATCGACCGTACCGTCCTCCATCGGGCGCTTGAGGAGCTCCACATCGTTGTAGAGCAGCTTCATCATCTTCGCGCCGTTGCCCAGCACCGCGACCGGCAGCGGCGTGCCCTGCGTGCCCACCTTCGCGCCGTCCAGCAGCGCCTTTTGCACCATCCGCCCGGCAAAGTAGAAGATCATGTACAGGTTCAGCCGCACGATGTTCAGGTAGTTGGAAAGTGGCTCGTTCGCCCGGTGCATACCCTTGATGGCATCGGTGATCTCGTCGATCAGCACGTTCCACACGCGCCGGAACTCGTCAAAGCGCCCTTCCTCCAGCGGCCCGGAAAGTGCGGCAATCTTGCCCTCGCTCGCGCCGGGGGAGAAGAAGAAGCCGGCCAGGTTGTCGCGCGGGGCGCAGTTGTCGCCGTGGTTTTCGCGGGTGACGGTATCGCAGAGGATGGCGTTGCCCGCCCAGCGAAGCGATGCCTGCATCAGCGGCTTCCTGCGCAGCCACAGCGACAGGTCGGTCGATCCGCCGCCGATGTCCAGGCAGAAAAAGCCAGTGTTGTCGTTGACAGTGTGGCCCTTGAGGTAGCGCGCCTGGATGCCATTGTCCATCATCATGAAGCCGACGGCCTCGGATTCGGAGCAGAAGTAGGTGTCGAAGGGAATTTTATAGCAGTGCGAGCACAGCGCGCCGACAATGGTCTGTATCTTCGCGACGAAATCCTCCTGCAGCTTGAGCGGCATCGCCAGCGGGTACGACGCACGCCAATGGATCACCGTTGCGCCGTTTTCCAGCACATGCCATAGGCACATCATCAGGTACTGCTCCAGGAACAGGTGCGCGCGCAGCTTGTCGGAGGCCAGCACGCCCCACTTGAGGTTGTCGGAGACATCGGAGACAATCTGCGGGTTGAACGCCGCGCTGGTGAGGAACGGGATGGTGGTGTGCACCAGCGCGCTGCCCTCGTGCGTGCGGTCGTCCTTGCGGCGCAGCAGGGTGTAATGCGTGGCCCGGTGGGCGATGCGCTCGGAAACCAGCTGCGCCGTTAGCGCCACATCGGCCCCTTCCTCTCGCCCGAAGAGGAACAGCGCGCCCTGCCCGGCAAACGAGACGGGCGAGGTGGTGCCGCTCATGGGATCGTGCTTGTAGGCGGTGGTGCCGGTGGTGCCGAAGTCGAAGCCGATGTTCACCTCGCGCGAGCGCGGATTCGTCGCGGTTTCGAATGCGGGCAGCATCAGGCCCACCTCATCGCCCTCCAGCGAGAAGGATAGTCCCAGTGGCATGCGCGCCAGCAGCGTCACATCGCCGTCCGTGTCACCCGCGCCCAGCACATGCACGCCCAGTGGCAGCGCGTTGCCGTCGTCATAGCGCAGCAGATAGTAGCGGTTCCAGCCCGCCATCGCACGCGGCGGCCAGACGGCCACCTGCGGGGCGTTGCGGTGCCGGGAAAAGTTGCATAGCTCCTGGATACGGTAACGCTTGCTCTCCAGCAGCGCATCGTTTTCGTCGAGCAGTTCGGCATCAACAGCTCCATTGTGCCACTGCATCCTGACGCGCAGGTGTCCCGCGCGCAGCGGCTCCAGCCGGTGCTGTGCGAACACACGCTTGAGCGGCAGCAGCGCATACCATTCGGTGGGCTGGTTGCCGGAGAAAATGCGCATCGTCTCGCTCGCACGGGCGGCCAGGTGGTTGTACGCGTCGCCCACGCGGAACAGGCACAGCCGGTCGGTGAACACGGGCGAGAGCTGCCGAGGCTCGGAGGCGTCGATAGTATAGAGCTGCGCGCGCACGTCGGCGTTGACCGGATGGCCGGAGATGCCGTCACCGCCCAGGCTCAGCCACTGGAAGTATGATTGCAGGCGCAGAATTTGCAGCCCATCGCGGTTTTCGCGCGCGGGAATGCTGCGCGTGGAGAGCGCGTAGATCTCGTTGCGCAACGCGATGCGCCGCTCGGCGTAGCGCGGGTCGTCCAGCAGCGCGGTGGGCGCAGTGAAGGTGTAGCCGCTGTCGGTGCGGATGATCCACGGATCGTCCACCGCAAACGGGCCGCGCAGGTCCGCCGCGGGGCAGAGCATCGTGGGCAGGCCGTCGTAGCGGAAGGCGACGGCGGAGTACAGCCCGTCCTGCCGCTTCAGCTCAAATAGCGTGATGCGGGCAATGCCACGCCGCTGTGCGACATCGCGGAAGATGCGCACAAACGGCGAGTCGGACAGCTCGTCCATTTCCAGCGTGCGCACGCGCACCTGGCCGCCCGCGCCCGCCAGCAGCAGCGTTGCCAGCAACCCCTGCCACTGGCCGACTACCGCCGCGTTGCCCACGCCCAGTTCAAACTCGAACTGGATGCTTTGGGAAAAAATATCGGGGATGGAGTGGCCCCTCTCCGCGCTGTTCTGCACGTCGATGTTGCGGCTGATGTAGCCCAGCGCATTGTCATTGGCCGTCCATTCGTAGGTAAAGGGGACCTGGATGCCGTGCCCGGCGCGCAGGCGGGGCAGCGAGAGAAAGCTCTTTTCGCCATTCTTGGGTTGTTTTGCCATGCTTCGCTCCCTCCTCTATAGCGCGCAGTGCGCGTACAGCCCGTGGACGAACAATCCGGCGCTGCGCTGCGGGTAGCCGGCTTCGTCGGGCGAGATGGGCCGGATGCCGTCAAACATCGCGTCCTCCACCTGGGTCCAGCGCGGCGCTGCGGCATCCTGCACCAGCGCGTGCAGCGCGCGCACCGGGTAGCCGCTTGCGCCCATCATGCGGGGCGTGAAGCAGCTTTGCGTCAACACCTCATAGGAGAGTGACTGTCGGAGCCAATCCCAGTAGCGCGCGCAGAACGCGGACAGCGCGTCTAGCGCCTTGTGTTCAGCCTCCTGGGTATCCACGTAAGGCCGGAGCAGTTCCCCGTAGAACGGCTTATATCCCTGCTCCTGGCCCTTGTGCTTGTCAATGTACGACCGGTAGTAGCCCATGTACGCGGCGATGAACCGCGCCATCGTGCCCATTTCGTCCTTGATGTTCAGCGAGAAATCTTCAAAGGAGATATGCAGCTTCTGCGCCACCTCGCCCTGGCCTGCGCCCTGCACGCTCTTGATGTACTGCCTCGGCGTGTCGTCCGCGTCCGGGTCGGTCTGGATGCAGTGGGCAATCGCCAGCGCGCTCTCCCATTCGACCGGCGTGGGCGGGTTTTTCTGGCTCTCCATGCCTGGGTGGTACGCACCCATGTTGTAGTCCAGCGGCGAGCCGATCAGGTATAGGCTGCGGTACTGCAACTCTTTCTCCATGTCACGGTAGAACGCCAGCGCGCCGCGCGCATTGTTGTAGAACTTGCGCGCGTGCACGCCCAGGTCGTCATCCTGGTTAGGCTCGGCAAAATGGTAGTAGGGAAGCAGCAGCACGCCGCTGGTGAGCAGGTTGCCCGCCAGCGCAATGTCGCGCGTTTTATCATTCAGCGTGCGCATGATCGCCGGGATTCCGCACGCGCCGGTGCCGCCAAAGATCGACCCGATGACGATCAGCCGGGAATTGACACTGACCTCCGAGCGCAGCGCATCCACAAAGGACTGAAAGTCCGCAAGGCCCACGCCCGCGTCCAGAATGTGCTGCATCACCGGCGCGCCGATCGCGGGGATCGCGTGGAACCCCTCCTTCGAAAAGTCAAAGCCCAGCTCCTCGTCCGTGTAGAAGAGCCGCATCAGCGCCTCTTCATCGGCATTGTTCTGCGCGCGCATTGCGTGCAGGCAGTTCGCGCCCGCCGCGTGCGGAAAATCATGCGGCAATTGCACATGCCAGTCGTAATGGATGATCTGTGGGCCGAAGAGCGAGCTGCCCGCGAACTGCCCCGCCGCCGGGAACTGCTCGCGCAATAGCCGGTAGCGGCCAATCGCCTCGATGGCCAGCTCGCGGTTGCCGTTGGTCGCATCCACATCCAGCGTCAGCATGTGGAAGGTGGTCGAAGGGTCGCCAACCGCTCCAGCGGCGGCAAGGTTGACAAAGGCTTCGGCGCACTTTGCGCCGGTGCCCCCGATGAATACGAGAAAATGATTCGCCATCAAACGCTCCTTTCCGCTACCGTGCGGTTCGTTTGCTGTATACGCGCAGGCCAAGCCTTCCGCGCAGGCGGGCAAACAGCGGGAATACGTTGTAAATCCGGTACGGACAGAGGGCCCGCACGGACAGATAGAACGGGATAATTAGCAGTTGCGGCATCAGCAGCAGCATGTTCAGCCCCATGGGCTGGCGGATCAGCCAGTCCCAGATGTAGGAGCCAAGCGTGAACACGTAGAACGCGTACAAAAGCAGCAGCCCCACATGCGCCGCCACGAAAAACCAGATGACGGTGCGCGCGGAGTTTTCGTGGTTGCGCCCTAGCGCGGACGGTGAATAAAGCACATTCCATAGCACCACCAGCAGCAGCGACAGGAACAAACAGTTCATCGCGTAAGAACTGACGAAGAACTGCCAGTCCTCGTAATAAACATTGTCCGGGAAATAACCGCTGGAGTACGCCGCAGTGCGCAGCGTACCCTGCAGAAGCATCGGGATCTGCACGCTCTGCCCGTTTGCGCCGGGGATTACCAGGCCCACGATCGGCACAGCCAGCGCGAGGTATACAATCAGGATCAGCGCCCAGCGCCAGCAGGTTGACAGGATGCGGTTCATCAAGCCCTCCTTCCGCCGTCAGGCGTACACGGTCAGTGCAATGGTGACCGTGCCCAGCGGCGCAACGCCCAGGCGGCCCAGGTTGGCCTTGCCAAGCGTGTCAATTAGCCGCGAGAGATACAGTGTGCGGCTGCCGTCGAAGGGCAGCTCGTTTTGCTCCATTTGATAAATCTGCCCGCCGCTGGCATCGAAGCCCAGGTCAGAAAGCCAGTCCGAACCGGGCAGCGTCTGCGGGGCCGTCAGGCTGCCAAGGATTTCCAGCGAGTAGCTGCCCTGCGGCAGGATGCTCTCGGGGAACTCCAGCCGGAGCCTCAGCGTGACGGTGTTCCCGCTCGTGGCGCTGATGGTCCAGTTCAGGTGCGGCAGGACGGTTGCGGCGCCGTCGGCCGCGACGGCAGAGGCTGCAAAGGTGAAGTCCAATGCCTCCAGTGAACTGCCGCGCGGGTCGGCCGGATGAATCGTGTAGTCGACATCCCACTCGAGGTAGCGGGCCATCGGCGATGCCTTGAGTTCGACGAGGCTGATGCCGCCCGGCGCGTTCGTATCCGGAATGGCGGTGACACCCTGGCCGGAGAGGAAGCGCATGTTGCCGCCCAGCGTGTAATCCGCCGGCACATACCCGCTGCCATAGACGGCGGTGCGGTAGCCGAAGGTGGGGTTGCCGGTGAACTCACGGCTGAGCCGGTCGCCGAGCGCCTGCAGGAATGTGTTGACCGCCGACTGCTCGCCAATGCACAGTACATAGAACGGGCGCGAGGCCGTCGTCCGCTGCTCGGGGTCGATTGACACGCCGACCTTATAATCCGAATAGTCGAGGGTATAGTCCAGCGTTCCGGTCGGCGGCGAACCCCAGACAAAGCTGGTATTGTTCACGCCGAGGCCGGGGATGTACCCGGCGAACTCGCTGGAAATGGCGGCGACGCCGATAGAGCGGCCCGCGCTCAGGCAGTGCTCATTGAGCGCGCTGAGGAGTGCGCCGTCGTCCATGCGCAGCTCGTGCAGGTCGGTGACGATCAGCGTCAGCGCTGCGGGATCGCTCGCGTTCACTGCCACCGGCGTGCCGCTTGCATCACTGCGGGCGATGGGTGCGACCGTGCCCAGCACGTCATAGAGGCTGCGGATCGGCTCGTTAAGGTTTTCCTCCGCATTGGTGACGACCGCGCCTTCCCGCTTGATGCGGTAAGGCTGCTTGGTCATCGCCGCGTCCAGGTAGAAGTACGGCTCGCGGATGTGCAGTAGCAGCGTATCCTTGGAGAGCGCCATCTGGCTCTTTTCGACATCTGCGCCGTAGCGGTAGAAGGAGGTCGATGCGTTCGGCCAGCAGAGGCTGACACAGGCGGGCAGCGCCTCCATGGTGTTTTCGTAGATGGTGGCCTGCGGCGCGTCGACAAAGCCCATCATCGATGCTGTGCCTGAATAGAAAAGCTCCACGCGGGTAACTTCGGTTGACGGGGCAATGACGGTCTGCGCCTGCGGCGTGTCCGTCGCCTGTGGCGTGGGCGTGAGATCGGGGTTTAGCGCCGGGTCCAGATCGCCGGGGGACGCCTGCAGGGCGGGTGGCTCCGTGGGGGTCTGCGTGGCTGTGGGCGCGCCGGTAATCTGCTTGGGTGGCACCGTCGCGCAGCCGGCCAGCAGGCATAGCGGCAGAACGATCAACAGCAGGCGGGCAAGGAGTTTCTTTGGTCTTTTTAAAGGCATCGCGCTTCTCCTTATAAAAGGTCATTTTCAGCGGAAAATGCAGTTTGCATATTGGAATTATATAGGTAAATGGCGGAAGATGTCAACCATGGTAGCTGTTTGGCGGCGCTGGATAATTCTGGATAAAAAAACCACTCCATAAAGGTTGCAGGGTTTTGTGCCGCATGGTATACTTTTTCATAGAATATGGTAACATTGTATGGAAATACACAGACACTGAGGTTGAAAAGAGCGTGCGTACAAGAACACGGCTAATTGCGATCTGCCTCGTCTGCCTGCTGCCGCTTTGCGGGTGCGCGCAACTTCAGCCTGCCCGTCCCATCATGGATGTACACAATATGGATGGGCAGCGAATCGCGGTGGGTCTTGCCTGGAGTCCTGACTATATGCTGTCCGGCCGGAAAGACATCGTCCTGCAGCGCTACAACGCCACCACGGATATGATCATGGCGCTGAAGTATCGGCGCGTGGACGCAATTGCGATGGATGTCGCGTACGCGAAATACATGTGCGCGCAGATGCCCGCTCTGGAAATGATCCCCGAGCCGATCGCGGTGGATCAGGTGCTTGCCTTCTTTGCGACGGACGAACCGGAGTTGCTCGCGGCATTCAATGCCTTCCTGGAAGACTTCATCGGCACGCCGGAATACGAGGACATTCTCCGGCGCTTTGACGAGTTTGAAACGAGCTACGAATATGTGGAGATTCCCGAGCCGCAGGATGGCGGGGTGATTACCCTGACTGTCGAGCAGGATCTGATTCCGTATTCATACTGGGATTTTTCGTTGAAAAAGATAATTGGCAGCGATGTGGATATCATGCGGTATTTTGCCGTGTCCATGGGGTGTCGGCTGGAAATCATCTTCGGAAGCTATACCTCGTGCATTGCGAATCTGCTAACGAAAAAGGCGGATGTCATGGCTGGCGGGCTTTCTGAGTGGTACCGACATGAGGTTGAACTATCCGGCAACGCACTGGTCAGCAACAATTATATGGATGTGGATATACTCCTCGTTGTGATGGGCGATGCATCGCTTCTGGGTGAAGTTCCAGATACGCTAGTAGAATATGAGGCAGGTGACGAGTGAAATGATTGACTACATGAGACAGATGATCTACTCCTCATTGGTCTACGAGAGCCGGTATCTCTTCCTGGTGGAGGGACTGACCACCACGCTGCTGATCACATTTGGCGCGTTTGTGATAGGCACGCTGATGGGTGCGCTCTTTGCGCTGTGCCTGTGCGGCCGTGTGGGTTGGCTGAGGCGCACGGTCGGGTGGCTTACGCAGCTTTTCGTGCAGATTCCTTCACTCGTACTGTTGATGCTGGTCTGCTATGTGTTTTTCGCCAATGTATCCGCCAGCGCCACGCTGCTGGTCATCGTAGCGTTTGCAATCAAGACCGCCTCCTATCTGGCGGCGATCTTTACCAGCGCCATCACCGCGGTCAGCGAAGGCGAGGCCGAGGCGGCGCGTTCGCTGGGGATGAGCGCTTTCCAGGCATTCCGCTATATCACGCTGCCGCAGGCGATCAAGACCGCGCTGCCGATGTACCGCAACCAGTTTGTCGCGACGCTGCAGGATACGTCGATCGTCGGCTATTTGGCGATTCAGGACCTGACGCGCGCCAGCGACATCATTGCCGCGCGGACGCTGGACCCGTTCATCTCGCTGATCATCGTGTCTGTTTCATATCTGCTGATCGGCTGGCTTGTATCAACGCTGCTCTCGCTGCTGGGCCGTGAGCGCCATTTGGGGGAGGAATCCGCATGATCTCCATCCGTAACCTGAAAAAGCAGTTCGGCTCCACGCTGATTTTCGACCATGTGAGCATTGAGATCGAGCGAGGCGACGCGCTCGTCGTGATTGGGCCTTCCGGCTGCGGAAAGAGCACGTTGCTGCGCTGTATCAACCGGATGGAGACGCCTACCTCGGGGCAAATCCTGGTGGATGGCGAAGATATCCTCGCACCGGGTGCGCCCCTTGACCGCATGCGCCAGAAGATGGGCATGGTGTACCAGAACTTCAACCTGTTCAGCAACCTCAATGTGCTGGAGAACCTGATCCTCGCGCCGATGAAGGTGCGGGGGATTTCTAAGGAGCAGGCGATTGAAGAGGCGATGGCCTTGCTGGCGACAGTGGGCATGGTCAACCGGCGCTTTCATATGCCGAATCAACTTTCCGGCGGGCAAAAACAGCGCGTGGCCATTGCGCGGTGCCTGGCGATGCAGCCGGAGATCATCCTGTTTGATGAACCCACCAGCGCGCTGGACCCGACGATGGTGGACGAGGTCCTAGGCGTGATGCGGCGGCTGGTGGAACAGAAGATGACCAGCGTGATTGTGACGCATGAGATGAACTTTGCCGAGTCGATCGCGACGAAAGTGGTATACCTGGACGAGAAGAGCGTTTACGAGATGGGCACGGCGGAACAAATTTTCAGGCATCCGCAGCGCGAGCGCACGCAGACGTTCATCGACCGGCTGAAGGTATGGGAACGCACCATCACGAAGGAGAACCTGGACGTCTACTCCTTCATGACGGAGGTTACCGCCTATTGCACGCAGTATGGTTTTACCAAGCGGCAGATGAACGCGGTCAACTCGATTTATGAGGAACTGATCATGCCGATGGTAGGCAAAGGCGGACAAAAAGAAGTGATTTTCCGGCTGCGGTGCGGGGAACGCAGCGATGTGAAGGATATCTACGTAGAGTTCCCGTCAATGCAGGGCGACCCCATGGCGCACGCGGCCGTCGACGAGTACGGCGCGATACTGCTCCGCAGCCTATTCACCAAGCAGGAAGCGACCCAAGGGGACAGTGGGGCGATGGTGCACTTTACGCTGTAAGCAACGCGACGAGAAAGAGGCTAATACGGAGGAGGGAACGCCAAGGGGCGCTGCCCCTTGGATCCCCGCTTAAGGGCCGTTGGCCCTTAAGAATCCCACACTCGCCTGCGGGCGGGGAGGATTTCATCGCTAATAAGATGAAACCCTCCCGCCCGCAGGCGAAATGTTGGGTTTCCAAAGGGCAAGGCCCTTTGGCGTGGGGTCCAGGGGAGCGGCGCTCCCCTGGCATCCCTTTTCGTTTTCCTGTCGGTTACTGTACAGATACCCCCGCGAAGAACGCGTCCGGGTCACGCTCGCGTACCTGTTTCACCAGAGCGTGCAGCGCGGGCACGCTGAGCGGCTGGGTGAGCACCGCGCCGTTCCAGTCCTCGGCGAACACTTCCTGCACCAGGTCAACACGGGCGGTGCGGATATAATAGGGGTGCACCTCCTGGTCGTTGCAGACCGCCATCGGCTCGATGCCGCGCGACTTGTTGGAGGCGCTGCTTTGAATATCAATGAGGTCCTGCACGATGGTCTCGGCGGTGGGGAAGCGCCCTGCACCCTGGCCAAAGAAGGACAGCAGACCGCTGTGCTCGCCGCACAGGGAAATGCAGTTGTGGTTGGTGGGCGTGTGCGCGGCCAGCGCGTCCGGACCCAGCAACGTGGGCTCGACGTAGGCGGATATGCCGCCTTCGACGCGAGCGGCGTGCATCTGCAGCTTGCAGGTAAGACCCTTTGCGGCGAAGGTATCGATGTCCATCTTGCGGATGGAAGCGATGCCAAGCGTGGGGATATCGCCCGTCTCCACGATGGTATCAAACGCCAGCGCGGCGGAGATGGCGCATTTGCGCTGTGCATCCAGGCCGTCCAGGTCCGCGGAGGCATCGACCTCGGCGTAGCCCATCCGCTGCGCTTCCAGCAGCGCACTGTCAAAATCCAGGCCGTGCGCCATCGCGTCGAGAATATAGTTTGTGGTGCCGTTGACCACGCCGAAAACGGAAAGAATCTTCTCCCCGCGCTTTTGCCGCAGCAGGTTGTGCAGCCACGGAACGCCGCCGCCCACGCTCGCGCCAAAGCGCAGATGCGTGCCATGCATGGCCGCGCCCTCTATCATGGGGGCGAGCGCCTGGCTCATCAGCTCTTTGTTGGATGTGACGACATGCTTGCCCGCGCGCAGCGCCGCGGCGACATAGCTCATGGCCGGATGCACGCCGCCCATGGCCTCCACCACGCAGTCAATCTGCGGATCGTAGATGATGTCGCCAATATTATCCGTCAGCATCTTGCCAAGGCTGGAAATCTTGCGTAAATCCAGCACACGCTTGACGTGTATGCCCAGCTTGCCATCCTGCAAAAGGGCGTGCACGCCGCCGCCGACGACGCCATAGCCGATGATTGCGATGTTCATTTCTTTCCCTCCAGCGCGTTTACGTATCTCATTTATTTTAGCACAAGTTTCGACAAACGACAACGTACAAAAAACGTAGGCATCGCCGGTGCGCGCTATTGTTTCTAGTTTATGCACCCACCATGCCTTCAGGTGCGGGGTGTTCAGCGCGCGGCAGCCAGCCGGTAAAGACCGTTCTGGCAGCGTTGCTGGACAAATCTATCCCGCCGCCGCTCTCTTGCAGGATGCTGCGGACAATGGACAGACCCATGCCGCGCTCCTTGCTGCCCTTGGTGGTGAAGCCGGAGAGGAAGATCCGGGACCGAAACTCTTCCGGCACCTCCGGCCCATTGTTTTCCACCGAAAAGGTATAGCGCCCAGGCGTTTCGCCCAACTCCACCAGCAGGCGGGGACCTGGGGTATCCTTCAGCGCGTCCAGCGCGTTGTCGATCAGGTTGCCCAGCACACGGCACATCTCCCAGCCCTGCACGGGCAGCGCGTCCCATTTGGACTGCACGTGCAATTCCATGAACACGCCGCGCTTCTGGCTCTCAGACAGCTTCACCTTCAGCAGCGCATTGACGGCGGGATTTCCGGTCTTCAGCGCGCTGGAAACAAGCTGGATGTCGCCGTACACGCGGTCAATGTACTCGGATGCTTCCTGATATTCGGACATTTCAATGAGGCTGCCGACGACCTGCAGATGGTTCATGAAATCGTGCCGCTGGGCGCGCAGCGTCGTATTGAGCGCCTCCAACTGGCCATAGGCCTCCTCCAGCATGGTCGTCTGCTCGTTGACGCGCCGCGCCGTCAGCGCCTGTTGGATGTCCACCACCGCGCCCCAAATGACCAGCGCCGCGGCGAGGCAAATGATGAACTCGACAAACATGACGCTATTTTTTTCCAGATCGGTAAGCAAAACAAGCAGTGCGATGGCGACAATGGCCGCAATCTGCACGCCGTTGATCACAATGGAGTAGATGGCTGCCTTGTCAATGTCGATACGCCTGCGCACAAATCGCACCCTTTCAGCAAAAACTACCCTTCCGATTATAACACAAACTTGCGCCTACGCATATCCTATGCTACAATACGCCGGACAAAACTTTAGCGGAGTGAATCAAATGCGGCACGAAATAGACCTGGTGGGCAAAATAGGTTCGATGGCGCTGATCCGTCCTGAGGACTACGATATCAACTACAACACGCTTTCGCGCATCTGCGCGGAACTGCGCCCGGGCATGGTGTGGGTGACATCCGGTGCGACGGAAATCGGTCGCCTGGACCATATCAAGCGCAGTGGCAAGGAACTGCCCGCGGGGGATGAAGCGAAGACCGACTACGCGGCGCAGGGACAGGCGATCCTGATGGCTAACTATCGCCAGTTCCTCCGGCCCGAGTATGGCATGCGCCAGCTGTTGGTGGAGCATCAGCACTTCAATGAACCAGAGAAGCGCGAGCATATCCGCCGCCTGCTGCTCCGCGCTGCCGAACAGGGCGCGGTACCGATCGTAAACTACAACGATCCGGTCAGCGACGAGGAGAACCGCAAGATGGAGCTGGCCCAGTTGCGCGAGGCGGGGCAGGGCGTGCATGAGTGCGTGGACAACGACGAGACGGCCGCTGTCATCGCCGGACTGGTTAGCGCGCGCACGCTGATCATTCTCACATCCACTGAAGGCATCTATCTTGATCCGCGCGATCCTACGACGCTGGTGCGGGAAGTGACTGCACCGGGCGTAGAGGCGCTGACCGAAAAGATACGCGAGTTGCAAACCCATTGCTATGGCGCGAGCCGCGCGGGCGCCAATGGCGCGTATGCGAAGCTGGAATACGTGCTAGGCCCGGCGACGAAGGGTACCACGGTGCTCATCGGCCACGCGCGGCACCGGTTGTCCGACCTGCTGGAGAACCGGGTCGCACATACACGCATCGGCCTAGAGTAGTCGCTCAAACGGCAGCGTAGACAGCGCAAACCCAAAGACGACGCCTGCTGCACCCTGCAGCAGGTTGGGGCCGACAGCCGCAAGCGCCGCGGCCCAGCCATACAGCACACCTTCAAAGAGAAAATAGCCGACCACCATGACGCATGCGCCCGCGGTGAACGCCAGCGCGTTCCGTAGCGGCGCGCCGCGCCGGAAGAGCAACCCGGCGATGCCGCCCATCGCGGCCTTGATGATGAATGTCGGCGCAATGTAGACAAAGTACCCGCCCAGCATGTCCGACAGGGCCGAGGCGACACCGCCAATCAGCGCGGCGTATGGTCCCAGCAGCGCGGCGGCCAGGAAGATCGCCCCGTCCCCCAGGTGGACGTATCCGCCGGTGGCGGGCACAGGAATCTTGATCAGGTAGGTCAGCAGCACAATCAGTGCGGACAGCACCCCGCCAAGCGCCAGCTTGCGCACCTGTTTGTCTTGCATTGGGTTACATTCCCTTCTTTCGTTTCAGCGCCAGCAACAAATCCACCACGCGGCCGTAGGAGCGCGCGCTTTGCTGGCCGCCGCCAACTGTTTTCAGGTAGGTGTTGTTCATTTGCGTGCCGACCGTCGCCGCCTTGGTCTCCCGGAAGGCATTCCAGTAGTCGGCGTGCGCAGCAATGTCACGCAGCACATCCTCGCTTATCCGCGCGCGGCAGGCAAGGTATGCGTCCGGGTCGGCGCTGCGCAGCGCATCCAGCGTGTAGAGCAGCGCGCTAAATGCCCCACTATAGCGGTAAGCCGGATCAGAGGACGCCTCGCACGCCAGGTACGCGATGAGGTTCGCGTCCTCCTCACGCGCAAAACCGCGCACATGCGCGGCCTCATGGCAGGCGACAAAAGGCCGTGAGACGGCCGGCGCGCCTCCGTTCACCAGCGCCTCCAGCGTAAAGGGCGAGGTGATGCCTTCAATCAGCAGCTCCGACATCAGGGGACTCATCAGCGCTGTCTTGGGGGAGCCGTAGTCTCCGTGCGGGATGGGCCAACTTTCCGCCGCCGCATTCAGCGCGCCGGTGGCTTCCGCCAGCGATATGCCGTCAAGCGGCACATGGCGCGCGTTTACGTCGTCGATTAGCGCATCCGCAAGCGCAGCAAGCTCCTCCGGCGTGGAAAGCGCGACCGGCAAATCCAGCGTCGTTTCCAGCGGCAGGCGATAATAGTTCAGGCTCCACCCGCCCAGGAAAACGGCAGCCACGAGCCCCAGTAACGCAAAAACGCGGAACACGCGCTTTTTGAAAAGAGAGTATAGCACGAGGAGCAACAAAATGGCAAGAAGCGGTTCCAGAAGCGAAAACGGAACCAGCGCCGTCAGGCGGCTGACGGGTCGCGCGATGGCGGGGTATAGCCCTGTAGAGAAAAACCGCTCTACCCACAGCGGGTGTGCGGACGCGATCCACCTGAGCAATAACGCCGCCGGTAACGGCAGCATCGCCAGCAGCTTTTTCATCTTCGCACCCCATGTAAACCAGATGCATATAGTATACGCATAACGCGCTATTTCGCGCAATGTAAGTTTGCACCAATCGACCTTTGTATGGTATAATTTCTATTATGCTTGAGAGTATTCTTACGCCTGCCGATTTGCGGCGGCTTTCGACCGCGCAGGCGGTCGAATTGGCGGCGGAAATCCGCCAGACGCTCATCGACGCGGTGGCCCGCAATGGCGGCCATCTGGCTTCCAACCTGGGTGCGGTGGAGCTCACCATCGCGCTGCACCGCGCGCTGAACACCCCTGAGGACAAGATTGTCTTCGACGTGGGGCATCAAAGCTATACCCACAAGCTGCTCACCGGTAGGCGGCTTGCCATGCTTCGCGCGGAGGGCGGCGTATCGGGCTTTCCCAAGCGCAGCGAAAGTGAATACGACGTATTTGAAACAGGGCACGCGTCAACCGCGATCTCAGCGGCGCTGGGGCTTGCCAGGGCGCGCGATACGCGCGGCGAGTCGCACGCGGTAATGGCGCTGGTGGGCGACGGGGCGCTGACCGGCGGCCTGTGCTACGAGGCGCTCAACGATGCGGGCAGCCGCCCGACACAGCTGGTCCTGCTCCTCAATGATAACGAAATGTCCATTGCGGCCAATGTCGGCGCGCTATCGCGCCACCTGACGCGCCTGCGCGGCAGCCGCCAGTGGCATGGCACCAAGAAGGTTGTCAAACACGGACTATACCGTGTGCCGCTGGTGGGCGAACCATTGGCGCGGCTGATGGAGCGGATGAAGCGGACCGCTAGGGTGATGCTCGTGCACGGCGAGTTCTTCGAGGCGCTGGGCTTTGCGTACCTTGGCCCGATCGATGGGCACGATATCGCCGTTTTGGAAGAAACGCTGCGCGCTGCCCGGGAGATGAACCGGCCTGTGGTGGTGCACGCGGTGACGCAGAAGGGCCGCGGTTACGCGCTGGCCGAACGCAAGCCCGATCAGTTCCATGGGGTTGCACCGTTCTTTGTGGAGAGCGGCAAGGCGCGCCGTGGGGCCGACGACGGAACCGTTGCGGCGGCGGGCGTGGTGGGCAAGGCGCTGGTGGAACTGGGGGCGGACAGCCGAAACATCGTAGCCATTACCGCGGCGATGCCGCAGGGCACGGGCCTGTCGGCGTTTGCCAACGCGTATCCGGACCGCTTTTTTGATGTCGGCATCGCAGAGGAACACGCCGTGACGCTTGCGGCGGGCATGGCGGCGGGCGGCCTGCACCCGGTATTCGCGGTATACGCCAGCTTTCTGCAGCGCGCCTGCGACCAGCTGCTGCACGACATGTGCCTGCAAAACCTGCCGGGGCTGGTGCTGGTGGACCATGCGGGGCTTGTTTCCGGCGACGGTGCGACACACCAGGGGGTGTATGACCTGGCGATGCTGCGCGCGATGCCAAACCTTGTGGTATGGTCACCATGCGATGCGCGGGAACTGCGCGCGATGATCCAGGCGGCGTTTGAGCGAAAAGGACCGTGTGTTATTCGCTACCCTAAGCAGCTGCCTGCACAGCTAGGCCTGGAAGCACCGGTAGGAACATGGCGTTGTGTAACCCCTGGAGAGCAAACAGCGATCGTTGCGCATGGCGGAGCGATCGGCACCGCAAGGGAGACGGCGTCATTGCTGCGCGCGCACGGCGTTTCGTGCGCGGTGTGGAGCGCATCGTCGCTGCTGCCGCTGGATGAAAAGGCGTTGGGCGCACTGGCGGCCTATCCGCTGCTTGGCGTAATGGAGGAAGAACAGGTTTTCGGCGGGATGGGCGAGGCGGTTTCCGGCTATTTTGCCGCGCGGAAAGTACGGCCTGCCGTGCTCCGACTGGGCATCGAAGGCGTGGTGCCCAGCGCGCATTCATTGGAGGGGCTTAGGCGGGAATGCTGCATTGACGCGGAGTCCATTGCTGCCCGCATGAAAGAGGCGCTGCATGGCGAATAAAACACGGCTGGATGTGGCGCTCGTGCAGCGTGGGCTGGCGGAGAGCCGGGAGAAGGCGCAGGCGATGATCCTGGCTGGTACGGTGTTCCTCAGCAACCAGCGGGCCGACAAGGCGTCGCTGTCGGTGGCGGATGGGGACACGCTGGAAGTTCGCGGCGCGGCGCATCCGTATGTCAGCCGAGGTGGGCTGAAACTGGAGAAGGCGATGGCTGCCTTTGGGGTGGATGCGGAGGGCGTCGTCGCGATGGATGTCGGCGCGTCCACCGGTGGGTTCACTGATGTGCTGCTCCGCGCGGGCGCGCGCCGGGTATACGCGATTGATGTGGGGTACGGCCAGCTGGACTGGCGGCTGCGCAGCGACTCGCGCGTGACGGTGATGGAGCGCACCAACGCGCGAAATCTCACCCCGGAAGACTTTGCGGAGCCGCCCGTGCTGTGCGTGATGGACGTATCGTTCATATCGATTCGGCTGATCCTGCCGGCGGTGGCGGGGATCATTGGGTCTGAGGGGCGGATTGTGACGCTCGTCAAGCCGCAGTTCGAGGCCGGGCGCGATCGGGTGGGCAAGAAGGGCGTCGTGCGGGAACCTGAGACGCACCTGGACGTGCTTCGCCAGATTCTGGAAGCCATCGAAGAGATGGGCTGGCGCGTGGTGGGTGTTGACTTTTCGCCGATCCGGGGGCCGGAGGGCAATATCGAATTTCTATACGATATACGGGAAAAGGATGCAACGGGCGGTACGTGCATAAACAACGAAGATCTGGCGCAAATTGTGCGCACGGCGCATGAAATGTTCTCATAAAGGTTTACATAGCCCTGCATAAGATGATATACTGTTTTCGGTGAATTGTGGATGAAAATACAGACTTTGGGACTTTTCTTGAACCCCAGCAAGCCGGAGGCGAAGGCATTGGTGCCCCGCGTCGCGGCAGCCTGCGCCCGTGCGGGTGTGGCGCTGCTGGCGGAACCGTCGGTGCCGTGTGACCCGCATCTGGCCGCGTCGATGGATGAGATCATGCGGGATGCCGAGGTTGTATTGGTGCTTGGCGGCGATGGCACGATCCTATATGCTGTGGGCTGCATGCGCAAGCATATCCGGCCAATCCTGGGCATCAACCTGGGCACGCTGGGCTTTTTGGCCGAGTGTGCGCCGGAATCGCTTGACGAGGCGATCGGCAGGCTGGCGGACGGCGACTACCAGCTGGAGCCGCGTATGCTGTTGCATGCCCGGTTGGATGGAGACGATACCGTGTATACCGCGCTGAATGACGTGGTGGTTACGCGCGGCAGCTTCACCCGCGTGCTTGAGACGGATACCATCATTGATGGAGCGCTAGCGGCGCGCTATGCGGGCGACGGCACGATCATCTCCAGCCCGACGGGGTCGACGGCGTACTCGCTCTCCGCAGGCGGGCCGATTGTCGCGCCGGGCCTTGACTGTTTCATTCTCTCGCCCATCTGCCCGCACTCGCTGTCCAACAGGCCGATGGTCGTCTCTGCGCACGCGCGGGTCAAGCTCGTCTTCCAGCCGCGCGGCGATGACGGCGGCATGTTGCTGTCGGTGGATGGCGCGCAGTGCCGCATTCTGCATGAACAGGCGACGCTGCACATCCGGCGATCGGACCGGACGCTGCCGTTCGTCCGCTTTACACAGGACCGTTTCTTCCAACTTTTGCGCAGCAAACTATCCAAATGGGGTGGTGAGATGCTGCTACGGGAAGAATAGAACAACATTATCAAGCATCGACGAGGGGAGGAAGGCCCGTGAAGAACCATCGGCACCGAGCAATTCTGGAAATAGTCGAGTCGACCGCCGTCGAAACGCAGGACGAGCTGGCCAGCATCCTGCGGGAGCGTGGATTTGACGTGACGCAGGCGACCGTATCGCGCGATATCAAGGAGCTGCGCCTGGTGAAGGCGATGACCGACGACGGCGCGTACCGCTACGCAGTCGCCGAGAAAGCCGAGCAGGGGCTTACCGAGCGGCTCAGGCGCGTGTTTGCCGAGACGGTGCTGAGCGTGGATGTCGCGATCAACCAGATCATCATCAAGACGTTGCCGGGCAGTGCGCATGTGGCGGCGGAACTGGTTGACACGATGCGCTGGCCGGAGACCGTAGGCACCCTGGCCGGAGACAATACCGTGCTGGTCATCGCGCGGGACGCGGAGGTCGCGCCGGCGCTGGCCGACCGGTTTAGAGGGATGATCAGGTAGTGTTAGTACAGCTTTCCATTCAGAACATCGCGCTGATCGACCGGCTCGATGTTTCTTTTCAGCAAGGGCTGAATGTGCTTACGGGCGAAACCGGCGCGGGTAAATCGATCGTTGTCGGATCGCTCGACTTTGTGCTAGGCGGGCGGGCGGATAAGGACCGTATTGCTGAGGGCGCACAGCGCGGACACGTCGAGGCTGTGTTTGATGTGCGGAACCTGCCGCGCGTTGCTTCGCTGCTGTCCGAGATGGAGATCGAGATTGACGACGGGTTTTTGCCCGTCGCGCGGGAAGTGAATCAGTCCGGGCGAAGCGTGTGCCGCGTGGCGGGCGTTACGGTGCCGCTGGCGCAGCTGCGCCGCGTGACATCGCTGCTGGTGGACCTGCATGGCCAGCATGCGCACCAGAGCCTGCTGGACCCCGCGAACCACTTGGCGTTTCTGGACGCGATGGGCGATAGCGCCTACCAGGCGAGTCGCCAAGCGGTGGCGGAGGCGTTTAGCCACTGGAGCGCAGCGAAGAAGGCGCTGGCAGCCGCAGAGGGCGGTGCGCTGGAGCGCGCGCGCCGGGAGGACATGCTGCGCTTCCAACTGGAGGAGCTGGACAGTGCGGAGCTGACGGAAAACGAAGAAGATGAGCTGGAAGCGCAGCGGACAAAACTGCGCAATGCCGAGCGCATCCGCGAGGGGCTGGAGCGCGCGTATGCGTATGTCTCCAGTGGCTTTGAGGAGGATGCGCCGTCGGCGCTGGATGCGTTGCGTATGGCGCTGCAAGCGCTTTCTCCTCTGAGCCGGGTTGGCGATGCATATAGCCAGGCGCATGATCAATTGGCGGAAGCTGTCTATGCGGTGGAAGGCGTCGCGAGCGACCTGGACGACCTGCGCGAGGATGCTGAGAGCAATCCGGCGCTGCTGGACAAGATTGAGGCGCGGCTGGACCTGCTGGGGAGGCTCAGGCGCAAGTACGGCGCGACAACGCGCGACATGATCGCCTACCGCGAGCAGGTGCGGGTGGAGCTGGAAGCGAGCGAGAATACGGACGCGTGCCTGGAAAAGCTTCGCAAAGAAGAAAAGGCGCAGAAGGCGGCGTTTGACACCGGCGCGGCGGCGCTGTGTGAGGCACGGCGCGCGCTTGCCAAGGTGTGTGAAGCGCGTGTGATGGAGCAGTTGGCGGAATTGGGCATGAAAAGCGCGAGGTTTGAGGTCGCGTTTGAGGAAGGCGCGCCGCCATCCGCCGATGGGCTGGACCGGGTGGAATTTCTTCTGTCGGCCAACGCGGGCGAGCCGCTCCGCGCGCTCTCCCGCGTGGCGTCCGGCGGCGAACTTTCGCGGATCATGCTGGCGTTCAAGTGCATCGAGGCGGAGAACGAAGGCATCTCAGTGCTGGTGTTTGATGAGATCGATACCGGCATAAGCGGCCGCATGGGGCAGATCGTTGCGGAGAAGATGCACCGCGTGGCCTCTGCGCGGCAGGTGCTCTGCGTGACCCACCTGCCGCAGATCGCCGCAATCGCGGATGCGCAGTATCTGGTGGAGAAGAGTGAGCAGGACGGCCGCACGCATACGACCGTCATTCCGCTGGATACGGAGGGGCGCGTTGACGCGCTCTCCCGCATGCTGGGCGGCGGCGAGACGGCGAAGGCGCACGCGCGCGCTATGCTTGGCGCATGATGCCCGGCCACCCATTAACGTGGTCAATATGGGTGCGCGCTTTGTTCACAAGCCGACGGTCACACGCTATGCATCTCCATAGACATATCGAAAAGAGGCTGTTGTACTGGCTTTTTCTCAGTACGACAGCCTCTTTTGGTAAGCTCCGTTTTTGGCTTTACAGCATGTACTTTTCCGCGCGCTCGGGCCGCGTGGCCATCTCATCGCGCTTCTTTGCAAATTTTTCCGCCGGGTGGCCCAGCACCGCGAAGGACGCGAGCTTGGATTCTTCCACGCCCGGCTGGTTGAACGCGTCGATGTCGAGCAGCTCGCCCGCGTACGCGGTAACCATCTCGAAGAAGTAGAGCAGCTGACCAATGACGTTCGCGTTCACTTCGGGCAGAATGACAGTCTGGTTCATGCGGCCCGCGCGATAGAGCGCGTATTCGGTGCCCTGGCGCTCGGCTTCGATGAGCTGATTGTGCGTCTTGCCGCCGAGGAACGCGATGTCCGGAATCTCCTCGCAGCCGTGCGGAATCGCGGTGTTCGCCCGGAAGTTCTCCACCTTGAAGAAGGTGATGACCTTGTCATACGGGCCTTCGGTGTAGAGCTGCAGCTGTGAGTGCTGGTCGGTCACGCCCAGCGCCTTCACCGGCGTCTGGCCGACGTTGACGGCCATGCCCTTGCGCGTCACGTTCTTGCCAAGGCTCTCCGCCCACAGCTGGCAGAACCAGTCGGCGATCGACTTGAGGCTGTCAGCGTAGGGGAGCATCACCTGGATGTTCATCTCCAGGTCGGACATGCAGATATATTGCAGCGTTGCCTCCAGCAGCGCCGGGTTCTTCCATACGTCGCTGCACTGGCACATCTTGTCGATGATCTTCGCGCCTTCCAGCATCGCGCGGATGTCGATGCCGCAGACCGCTGCCGCCAGCAGGCCCACCGGGGTCAGCTCGGAAAACCGGCCGCCGACGCCGTCAGGCACGTAGAACGTCGTCAACCCTTCGGCCTTGGCAACCTGGATCAGGTTGCCCTTCGCGTGGTCTGTCGTGGCGATCATGTGCTTCTGCCAGCCTTCGCCGACCGTCTTCTTCAGTAGGTCGGTGATGATCAGATACTGGCTCATCGTCTCAGCGGTGCCGCCGGACTTGGTGATGACGTTAAAGCACGTCTTTTTCAGATCAATCACGTCCAGCAGCGAAGCCATGCGCTCGGGGTCAATGTTGTCCTCAATGTACAGCTTGGGGCCGTTACGCTTTTCCTTGGGCAGCTCGTTCCACAGGCGATGGTTCAGTGCCTGCTGCACGGCGATCGGGCCAAGGGCCGACCCGCCGATGCCCAGCACGACGAACGAATCAAAGTTCTCCCTCACATACGCGGCTGTCTTTTCCAGATCATCTAGAATTTCCGCCTGGTTGTACGGCAGTTCGGTCCAGCCCAGCCAGCCTGTGCCGCGGCGCGCCTGCACGGCCTCCTGCGCGCGACGCGCATACGGCGCCAGCGCGTCGACCGCCGCCGGGTCTACGCCATACTGCATGCCCAGGAAGTCGGCCATCATGTGGTTGACATCCAGGCGAATCGTCTTTTGCTCGCTCATAAATCTCTATCCTTTCTTGGTCACTGCCCCAGCCGGGCCTGTCTCCTCTGCTCATTTAGCGTCTGGTTGGTGGTCATCACATGCCCCGGCAGCGGCAGAATCTTTGCGTGGATCGCGTCCAGAATCCATTCAACCTGCGGGAAGAACGCGGCCTCCAGCTCATGCGCCGGGGTGATCCAGTTCTTCGCGCCCATGACGACGGGCGGCGCGTCCAGGTCGTCGAATGCCATCTCGGTGACGTTGCGGGCGATGTCGGACAGGAAGCTGCCGCGCGCGCAGGCGTCGGACGCCAACACCAGACGGCCGGTCTTCTTGACGGACTCCAGCAGCAGGTCGTAGTTGAACGGCACGAGCGACCGGGCATCGATGACCTCGGCCTCGATGCCGTACTTTTCGGACAGCACCTTCGCTGCGTCCATCACGCGGTACAGCGTCGCGCCAATGGAGAGGATCGTGATGTCCTTGCCCGCGCGCTTGATATCCGGCTCGCCGATGGCGATCTCGTAATAGCCCTCGGGCACGCCGCCCTCGTGGAACATCTCGCCGAAGTCGTAGACGCGCTGGCTCTCCAGGAACACCACCGGGTCCGTGCCGGAAAGCGCCGCGTTGAGGATGCCCTTGGCATCATACGGCGTGGTGGGGAATACGACCTTCAGGCCCGGGATGTGCGCGCACAGGCTGGACCAATCCTGCGAGTGCTGCGCGCCGTACTTGGAGCCGACCGACACGCGGAGCACCAGCGGCATCTTGATCACATCGGCACTCATCGCCTGCCACTTGGACATCTGGTTGAACACCTCGTCGCCCGCGCGGCCAAGGAAGTCGCAGTACATCAGCTCCACCAGCGCACGGCCGCCGCACATCGCATAGCCCACGCCGCTGCCAACGATCGCGCCCTCGGAAATGGGGGAGTTGAACAGGCGGTGATAGGGCAGGGCCTCGGTCAGGCCGCGGTACGCCGCAAACGCTCCGCCCCAGTCGCGCACGTCCTCGCCGTAGCTGATCAGCGTCGGGTCCTCATAATACTTGTCGATGATCGCCTCAAACAGTGCGTCGCGGAACTGATATACGCGGTTCTTGGAGACGGGCTTGCCATCCTTGTCCAGGTAGAAGCGCTCTTTCTTGGCGATGGCCTGTACGCGCGGGTTGTCCTCCTTAGGCATGAGCACTTCGGGTTTGCGGTCCTCCATGCTGGGCACATGGCCGTTGGTGAACATCAGGTCCGCGATGACATTCGGGTCCTTCGCCAGGTCGATGCGCGGGGAGACGCTCACGTCGATCGCCTTCTGGTACGCCTTGAAGATCGCGGCGGAAGCCTCGGCCAGCACGGCCTCGCACTCGGCGTCGGTCGCAACGCCCGCTTCGACCATCTGCGCGCGGTAGGTGATCAGCGGATCGATCGCCATCCAGGCGTCGATCTCTTCCTTCGTGCGGTAGGTGGAGGAGTCGGACGGCGAGTGGCCGCCAAAGCGGTATGTCACGACATCCAGTAGCGCTGGGCCCTTGCGATCAATTAGCGCCTGCTTCTTGCGGCCGGTCGCGTCAATCACGGCCAGCGGGTTGAAGCCGTCCACGCGCTCGGAGTTCATCTGGTTGGGCGAGATGCCCGCACCGATGCGCGCCAGGAAGTCGTACGCCATCGTTTCGCCACGCGTCTGACCGCCCATGCCGTAGGCGTTGTTGTAGATGTTAAAGAGGATCGGCAGGCCGCCGCGCATGTCTTCGTCCCAGAGCTTGTTGAGCTGGTCCATCGCGGAGAAGTTCATCGCCTCCCAGACCGGGCCGCAGCCAATCGCGCCGTCGCCAAAGTTGGCCACGACGATACCGGGCTTGCGGTTGACACGCTTGTACAGCGCAGCGCCCATCGCGATATCGCCCGAACCGCCGACCAGCGCGTTGTTGGGGTAGATGCCAAACGGCGTGAAGAACGTGTGCATCGAGCCGCCCAGGCCCTTGTTAAAACCGGTTTCGCGGCCGAAGATTTCGGCAACGGAGCCGTACAGGAAGAAGTCTGCCGCCAGTTCCTTCACGGACTGCTGGTTGTCCTCGACACGCTTTAGGATTTCGCCGCCGAAGTAGTCCTTCATGATCGCAAGCAGCGCATCGTCCGGCAGCTTGTGGATCGCCGAGAACGCCTTAGCAAGCAGTTCGCCGTGGCTGCGGTGGGAGCCGAAGGTAGAGTCGTCAGTATCCAGCACGTACGCGGTGCCAACGGCGGAGGCCTCTTGGCCGATGGACAGGTGAGCCGGGCCGGGATAGTCATAGGCTACGCCCTGGTATTCGCCGCGCGTCTTGATGAGGTT
>JAVBQK010000007.1:0-7921 GCA_031549105.1 Eubacteriales bacterium | reverse complement strand
CAAGAAGGGAGACGGGGGGACGCCAGGAGGAGCGCTGCTCCCCCTGGACCCCCTCGCGAAGGGCTTCGCCCTTTCGAAACCCATGTTGCGCTCACGCGCGGGTTAGGGCTATGCTAAGCCAAAAACATAACCCCTGCGTGAGCAGTGTTGGGTTTCCAAAGGGCAATGCCCTTTGGTAGGGGGTCCAGGGGGACAAAGTCCCCCTGGCGTTCCTTTTCGTCCCCCTCCCCCATCATTTCCATTGCTTCCACAGGCCCAATGCACTATACTAGCGCTATCCACTCCCCGGGAGGACATGCCCATGCGCGCTAAGCTTCGCTCGCTCTTTGGCGCTTTTAGCTTTCGGCTGTTTCTCATTGTCGCGCTGTGCTGGCTTCTGCCCACGGTGGTGCTGGGCACGTATCTGGGCAGTGTTTTTTTTAACGCACTGCACGAGAAGATGGAATCTTCGCTGGTGGTGCAGGCGCAGCATGCGCAGGCGGGCGTGGTGCAGGAGATTGAGCGCGCGATTACGCTTTCCAAGGATGCCACGTATGACGGGGAACTGTGGTCGCTCTCCAGCGCTTATCGGGCAGGCTACTACAAGTACCAGGACTTCTATAAATACTGCCGCATTTACTTGGAGCGGAAGTACTCGCGCGAACCGCTCTTCAACTTTCAGGCTTTCTACCTGCTGGATGACCCGGCGGTACCGTTCATGTTCACAGGCGCGGAGATGGACCAGCTGATTTCCTTCAAGCAGCACGCCGAGAAGGCGGTCATGGACGTGGGCATGACGCTGGATACCAAGTGCCGGTTCGTCAGCCGGGGCGGACATACGTATCTCGTGCGCAACCTATATAACAAAAAATTGGAACGGTTCGGCATGCTGGTGCTGGGTATTGATCCGCAGCGGTTATTTGCGACGCTCCTGGACAAGGGCGAACTATGGGCCGGCAAAGTGGACATCATGCTGGACGAGCACATTGCGCTGACCAAGGGGGCCGATCCGCTTACCGGCGACAGCCTGCGGCTGGGGCTATACGAGCAGGACGACAACATGTACTATTGTGGGCAGGTGCTCACCCGGGATTACCAGCTTACCTACCGCGCGATGCTTGACAAGCTGACGATTTACGCGCAGATCGATCAGTTCTACCTGCTGATGCGCATCGTCCTGCTGATGCTCATTCCTATAGAAGGGGCAATCGCGATCTTTGTACACCGCAAGCTCACCAAGCCGCTGCGCGCGCTGGCGGAGGCATCGCGGCGAATTGAGCGGGGCGAGCTGGGTTTCACCGTCACGCCAACGGGTGGCGACGAGATCGGCCAACTTGGCAAGGCGTACAATGCGATGAGCCTGCGCATCCAGCATCTGATTGAGAAGTCCTTCCAGGAGGAGTTTGCGCTGCGCGATGCGCGGATCGAGGCGCTGCAAAGCCGCGTAAACCCGCACTTCCTCAACAACGCGCTGGAGATGATCAACTGGCAGGCGCGTATGGAGGGGAGCGAAACCATTTCCGGCATGGTGGACGCGCTCAGCACGCTGCTCAACGCGGGGCTGGATCGCTCCAACCGGCGCACTGTGCCGCTGCGGGATGAGCTGACCGTTGCGGACGCGTACTTTTACTTTCTAGACCAGCGATTCGGTTCCCGGCTGACCGTTTACCGCGACATCGACGAGGCGCTGCTTTCCGAAACCGCGCCGCGCCTGGTCGTGCAGACGCTGCTGGAGAATGCGGTGGAACACGGCATCGCCCCGGCAGGCGGCGGGTGGATTCGCGTGCGCATCTATGCGGCCGATGGAAACCTGCACATTGACGTAACCAACAACGGCAAGCGCCTTACGCCCGAGGACACTGCGCGCATCGCACAGCTCCTTATTGACGACGGCGAGATCCGCAGCGAGCGCCTGGGCATCCGCAACATCAACCGGCGGCTGAAACTGATCTACGGGCAGAAAGCAGGGCTGACCCTGGTGGCGGACGAAAACTGTGATACGCTGGCACGCATCGTCATTCCATTGGCGGAGAACCATTCTCTGGATCAATTGAACTGAAAACCATACGCAAACCAGCAAAAGTAAACAATGAAAAACAACAAAGCACACTGGTAAACAATGACCGGACAGGCCGCTCTGTGCTATTCTATACACAGGAAAATTAAACTAATTGAGGAGGAGTTTCATGAAAAAGTTACTGTCCTGCCTGCTGGCCCTGATGCTGTGCTTCGGCCTGTTCTCGTCCGCGTTTGCCGCGACCACGATCAAGACCGCCAGCACCTTTGCCGGCACCGACCCGGCCGCACAGTTCTACATTGACATCATCAAGGAGTGGGAGACCGAGTCCGGCAACAAGGTGGATGACGCGTCCGCCACCTCCGATGAAGCGTGGAAAGCCGGCATCCTCAACGACTTCGCCGCCGGCAATGAGCCCGACGTGTTCTTCTACTTCGCCAACACCGCGGACTCCAAGCCGATCCTGGACCGCGTAGTGCCGATCAGCGAGATCAACGCCGCGTATCCGGAGCTGAACCTGGTCGAGAACGACCTGCTGCGCGAGGAAGACGGCAATGTCTACGCCATCCCGGTCCGCTCCTTCTGGGAAGGCCTGTTCTGCAACGTAGACCTGTTCGAGCAGGTTGGCGCGGAACTGCCCACTGACTGGGCTTCTCTGGAAGCTGCCATTGCCGCGTTCAAGGCCGCGGACATCGTGCCGATTGCGGTTTCGCTCTCCGACATCCCGCACTACATTGTTGAGTTCGCCATCCTGTCCGCCGGTTCCCCAGCCGACCACCAGGCGAAGCCCAAGACCGTTGAAGAACTGCCTGCCTCCTGGGTGGAGGGCATGAAGCTGCTCAACAAACTGTATGAGCTGGGCGCGTTCGCGGTGGACGTCAACTCCACCACCGAGACCATCACCTCCCAGATGTTCCGCGACAAGAAGGCCGCAATGCAGCTGGACGGCTCCTGGTTTGCCAACGGCATCGCCCAGGAGAACTGGGACACCACCATCGCGCTGCCCTTCCCGGCGTTCTCCGAGGAAGCCGATCCCACCGCGACGGTTGGCGGTACCTCCATGGGCTTCTACATCTCCCGCAAGGCGTGGAACGATCCTGAGAAGCGCGAAGCGGCCGTGAGCTTCCTGGCGAAGATCACCAGCGATGATTCCATCGCGCGGCTGGGCTTCTTCTTCGGCGGCGAGCTGCTCAAGAGCGCCAAGCAGATGGTGGCCAACGCGAAGGCGCTGGTAACCCCCATCGGCGACACGATGGATCTGGAAGTGCGCAACTACTGGTTCAGCCAGGTGCCCGGCCTCACCGACGGCTCCGCCGATGCTGAGACGGTCATGAACGAAGTGGTAACGCGCGGCGCGTACAAGTAAGCAAAATTGCCCTAACTGATTTGAAAGCCGGGCTGCCCGTTTGCCGAGCAACCCGGCTTTTCGCAAAGTGCCAAGCGAGGAGAGTTGCCCATGCTGTACCGCGATCGGCGTCCATTGTTTGTTCTTCTGGTGCCAGCCTTCCTGCTGATGCTGGTTATGCTCTACTATCCCTTCTGCGTCAATATCTACAACAGCCTATTTGAAATCAAGGGACTGGCGGGTTCCCCCACGGAGTTTCTGGGCCTTAGCAACTATAGCTACATGCTCAAGGACCCGACGATGAAGGTCGCCTTCACCAACTCGCTGAAGATGATGGGCCTGGTCATCGTGTTCCAGGTCGGCATTGCGCTGCTGCTGGCGCTGCTGGTGGACTCCATCAAAAAAGGCAGCCAGTTCTTCCGCATTGTCTATTTCTTCCCCATTGTCATTTCCGCGACGGCCATCGGTCTGATGTTCAGCCTTTTCTATAACTATAACGGCGGCATGCTCAACCAGATCCTTGGGGCGATGGGCATGCAAAAGGTCAGCTGGCTCGATGAGACGCACGCGTTTACCATGGTCACCATTCCCACCATTTGGCAGTATGTGGGCTTCTACTTCGTGATCATCGTTACCGGCCTGTCCAGCATCCCCGAGGAGATATACGAATCCGCCGCGCTGGACGGCGCAACCGGCATCAAGAAGGTCTGGTACATCACGCTGCCGCTGATCTCCAGTGTGCTGGTCACGTGCACAACGCTGGCCATCACCGGCGCGATCAAGGTGTTCGACCTGCCGGCCGTCATTGTCAACAACGGCGCACCCAAGGGGCTGACCTACTTCCTGGGCACCTACATGCACAACATGGCGTTCGTGGCCGGCAACGTGGACTATGGCTCCGCCATCTCCGTGATCATCGTGCTGGTGGGCGTGGTCGTCTCCCAGGTGTTCAACGGCTTGTTCCTACGTAAAGGCAGCGAAGGAGGCGATAAAGCATGAGTGAGATCGCCAGCCGCAAGCCTCTCCCGGCGGACTCCGCAACAACCCGCCGCTTCCCGTTTGGTAAGGTCGTTATCTACATCTTCCTAAGCGTGTGGGCGTTCACGACGATCTTCCCGTTCATCTGGGTGCTCAACAACTCGTTCAAGGATACCTCACTCGTCGTATCCGATTCGTTTGCCCCCGCGTTCACCCAGGTGGTCAGGTATGACCGCTACGGCACGCTGGTGCGCGAGCAGATCCTGCTGGATGAGCACGACCGCATTGTCTACGACAAGATGCTCACCGACGAGAACGGCGAACAGGTCCTGGAAGAGGACACCGGCCTGCCCGCCTATGACAAGAAAAACGGCAAGATGGTCTACGATGAAAACTCGCCCGTGCTAGTCCTGACGCCGACGCTGCGCAACTATGAAAACGCGTTCACCAACCCGAACGTGCGCATCCTCAACGGGTACAAGAACAGCCTGATCATCTCCGGAACGGTCATGTTGGGGGTTATGCTGTTCTCCACAATGATGGCGTTCGCGCTCACCCGCTATGTCTTCCCCGGCCGCGCGCTGGTCAAAAGCCTGATCGTCGCCGCGCTGATGTTCCCGTGCTTCTCCACCATCGTGCCGGTATACCGGATGGTCGTGTGGATGGGCATCTTCGACAAGCCGCAAAGCGTCATCCTGGTGCAGCTGGCGGGCAACATGGCGTTCTCATGCACGGTGATGATGGGCTTTGTCGCCGCACTCCCCTATGACCTTGAGGAGGCCGCGTTCATGGAGGGCTGTAATGTCTTCCAGATCTTCTTTAAGATCATCCTGCCGATGTCCAAACCCGCGCTCGCAACGGTTGCCATCTTTACGTTCCTGTGGAGCTATAACGACCTGTTCGTGCAGATGGTGCTTCTGCGGTCCAAGTCGGTGATGCCCGTCTGCGCGATCCTGCGGGAAATCAGCAGCCAGTTCGGCACGGACTTCGGCCTGATGTCCGCGGCGGTGATCATCGTCGTCGCGCCGGTGCTGCTGGTGTACGTGGTGATGCAGAAGAACATCATCAAGGGTTTGACAGCGGGCGCCGTAAAGGGATAAGATACGCTTGAGGTGATGCGCGTGCTGAAAGTGGTGCTGGTGGATGATGAGCAGATCATCCTCAACGGGCTGATCCGCGTGATGCCCTGGGCGCAGTACGGCTGCGAGGTTGTCGCCACCGCCGCCGACGGGCTTGAAGGGTTGTCTGTGGTGCGCCGCGAGAAGCCGCACATCCTCTTTACCGATATCCGCATGCCCAACATGGAGGGCCTGCAGATGCTGGCCGCGCTCAAGAGTGAGTTCCCTGACATGCAGGTGACGGTGCTCACCGCCTACCGCGACTTTGAGTACGCACAGCGCGCGCTGAACCTTGGCGCGGCGCGCTACCTGCTCAAGCCCAGCAAGATGGATGAACTGGTGGAGGCATTGGGCGAGATGGTCAGCCGCGTCAACGCCCTAGTCCCCCCTGCCCCGCCGGATGCACGCGAGGCGGAGGCGTCCAGCTTCGTGGTGCAGCAGGCACTGGACTACATCCGTGCGCACTGCACCGAACACATCCGCCTCCTGGACGTTGCGGACAGCGTGTTCGTCAGCCAGTGGCACCTATCCAAGCTGATCAACCGCTACACCGGCCAGACGTTCAACGACATCCTCAACGTGCAGCGCGTGGAGCGTGCCAAGGAACTGCTGATGAAACCATCCCTGAAGGTGCATGAGGTGGGCGATCTGGTCGGCTTTGCGGATGTGGCGCATTTTTCCAAGACATTCAAGAAGATCACCGGCAAGTCCCCGGTGGAATACCGCGGCTGGAAGCGATAGCGATTCATCGCCATACGTGCCCGTGGTAAATCCATCCTCACCTGTAGGAGGATGGATTTTTTATACGTATCATGATATACTGCTTTAAGACAATCACATGACATGAGTTAACAAAGAAGGTGGCCGTATGTCTCAAAGAAAAGTGCTGCTTTGGTTTGTCAAGTTCTTCATCGCCGGTGTGATCGCATTTGCCCTGCTTACGGTGTTCAGCTATTTCTACTTCAACGTAGGTGCTCACTCCACCTCCGTCACCGGCTCCACCGACTACCGCTGGTCGCCCCATATGTTCACCAGCCGCGCCAGCGAGGGCTTTGCCACCGCACGCACGGACGCAAACGGATTTAACAACCTTTCCACCGCCGACACGGTCGATATACTGCTGATGGGCTCCTCCCATATGGAGGGCTTTAACGTCATGCAGGATCAGACCACCACCTCGCTGCTCAACGGTCTGCTGCGTGAACGGGGCCTTTCAAAGTTTGCCTACAGTATCGCGATGTCCGAGCACGATCTGATGCACAACTTGCAAAATCTTCAAAGCGCCATTGACGAGTTCCACCCCACCAACTATGTGATTATCGAAACGGCTTATGTGGAGTATCCCATTGAGAAAATCCGTCAGGTGTTGCTGGGCGAGCTTCCCCGCCTCCCCTCCACGAATACCGGCCTGCTGTATTACCTACAAAAAATCCCGTATATCAAGCTCATGTACGCACAATATCTCAAGCTGGACCCCTTCGGCCTCATCCCACCCACCAACGCGGCAGTGGCCAAGGAGGACCCGGGGCTGTACGCCGCAGAGCTGGACGCGCTGCTTTCAAAGTGCGGTTCCATCGCATCCGAAGCGGGCGTTACGCTCGTCCTTCTCTATCATCCGGAAATATTCCTGGAGTCCGACGCCAGCCTCCGCGCGCTTGATGATGAGGCGTACTCTTCCGTGATGGCCGAACTGTGCGCCAAGCATGGCATTGTGCTGCTGGATATGACGCCCATCATCTTTGCGGAGTATGCGGCCAAGCACATCCTCCCCTACGGCTTTAGCAACACCGCCGTCAGCGAAGGTCACCTCAACGCCGATGGGCACCGGATGATCGCGGATACTTTGAATGAAACCATTCTGTACAGGGAGGCGGCACAGCCATGATCTTCTCCAGCGTAGAATTCATCGTCTTCTTCGCCGTCGTTCTGACCTTTGTCAGCCTGACGAAACTGCCCGCACTCACCGCGCGGGTACCAGCGGAAAAACTGCGCAAAGCGCGCCATGTTTTCTTCCTGGTCATGAGCTATATCTTCTACGGCTGGTGGGACTGGCGCTTTGTTTTCCTTATGTTTGGCCTTACCGTCATTGCCTACTTCAGCGCCCAGAAGATTGCCCAACAAAAACAGGTCAGGCTCTTCAAAATCATCGGCATCGTCGCGCCGCTGGTGGTTTTGGGCTTCTTTAAGTACTTCAACTTCTTCCTGGATTCGTTCACCAACGTGTTTGGCATCACGCATCTGGGCACGCTGAGCATCATCCTGCCAGCCGGCATCTCGTTCTACACCTTCCAGTCGATGAGCTATACCATCGATGTTATTCGCGGTGATGTCAAGAGCCAGAACTTTCTTAATGTAGCGCTCTACATCGCGTTCTTCCCGCAGCTGATCGCCGGGCCAATCGTCAAGGCCGCCGACTTCATCCCCCAGCTTTCCCAAGACCGCAACATCACCCTCAAGGGCCTGAGCGCCGGGCTGCAAATCTTT
>JAVBQK010000087.1:0-7622 GCA_031549105.1 Eubacteriales bacterium | reverse complement strand
GTCCCCCTGGACCCCCTACCAAAGGGCCTTGCCCTTTGGAAACCCAACACTGCTCACGCAGGGGCTGATATCTATCAATTGTAAATCCTAACCCCTCGCGTGAGCCAACATGGGTTTGGAAAGGGCAAAGCCCTTCCCGGGATTCCCAAGGGCAGAGCCCTTGGGCCGCCGGAGGCCGTTCCCCGTCCTCCTCCACCCCTCTCGTGTCATCTTTTTTTTGCGCCGGTAGCATAAGAACCCATTTTGTGGTATACTCTATTTGTTGAAGTATGATTTTCGCTTGCATTGTCCGCGCCGGGGTGAATCGGCGCGTTCGATATAGCTCCACATGGGCCTCTCACAAGGACGTTGCTGGCGCGCGATGCTGTAAATCGGTGCGCTAGTTTTGTTATCGTATTTCAGCTGAAATGGAAGGAGGGATCTCATGGCAGAAAAGCCAAGGGTTCGCATCATACCGCTAGGCGGTGTGGATGAAATCGGTAAAAATATGACCGTTTTCGAGTATGGGGACGACCTGATTGTGGTCGATTGCGGGCTCATTTTCCCCAGCGCGGATATGCTGGGCATCGACCTGGTTATCCCCGACATCACATATTTGATCAAGAACGCCGACCGGATACGCGGGTATGTCATCACCCACGGGCACGAGGACCATATCGGCGCGACGCCGTATGTGTTACAGCAGGTGCCTGCGCCGATGTACGGCACGCGGCTGACGCTGGCGATGGTTGAACTCAAGCTCAAGGAGCACAAGGTTAACAACATCCAGCTCAACGTCGTTAAGGCGGGCGACAGCATCCGCCTGGGTAAGTTCACGGTCAAGTTCATCCGGGTGTGCCACTCCATCGCGGGCGCGGTGGCCGTGGCAATCACCACACCCGACGGCACCATCCTGCATACGGGCGACTTCAAGATCGACTACACGCCCACCGACGGCGAGACGACCGACCTGAGCACGATCGCGGAACTGGGCAACAAGGGCCTGCTGGCGCTGCTGGCCGACTCCACCAACGTGGAGCGCGGCGGCTTCACAATGACCGAAAAGAGTGTCGCGGAGACGTTCAACAACCTGTTCCGAGATGCGAAGGGGCGCATCCTCGTCGCATCGTTCGCCTCTAACGTCAGCCGCGTGCAGATGGTCGTCGACGCCGCAATGCGCTACGGGCGCAAGATCTGCATCATTGGCCGCAGCATGGTCAACATCACCAAGCTGGCGGTGCAGCTGGGCGAGCTGCACATCCCCGAGGGGCGGCAGATCGACATGGACGACCTGGACCGCTACAACGATGAAGAGGTCGTCATCATGACCACCGGAAGCCAGGGCGAGCCGATGAGCGGCCTGATGCGCATGGCGTTCGGCGAACACCGCAGGGTGAAGATTGGGCCGAGCGACCTGGTGATCCTGTCATCGTCCGTGATTCCGGGCAACGAAAAGCTCGTATCCCGCCTGCTCGACCAGCTCTACCGCTGCGGCGCGACGGTGAAGTACAAGTCGCTGGCCGAGGTGCACGTATCCGGCCACGCCTGCCAGGAGGAGCTCAAGCTCGTCCACTCGCTGGCAAAGCCGAAGTACTTCATCCCCGTGCACGGCGAATACCGCCACCTGTGCCAGCACGCCAAACTTGCGCAGAGCCTGGGCATGAGCGAGAAAAACACGATCATCCCGGAGCTGGGCGGCATCATCGAACTGACGCCGAACCATGCCAGCATCATCGGCACCGTGCCGGCAGGCAGCGTGCTGATCGACGGTCTGGGCATTGGCGACGTGGGCAACGTGGTGCTGCGCGACCGCAAACACCTCTCGCAGGACGGCCTGATCATCGTGGTGATGGCGGTGGACAGCGAGCAGGGCGTGCTGGTTGCCGGACCGGACGTGATCTCGCGCGGGTTCGTCTACATGCGCGAGGCCGAAGACCTGATGGAAAACGTCAAAAACGTCGTGCGCAGGATTCTGGGCGAGTATGACCAGATCGAGCCATCGGACTGGAATCAGATCAAAACCCGCGTACGCGAGTCGCTTCACAAATACATTTACGAGCAGATTAAGCGCAACCCGATGATCCTGCCGATCATTGTGGATGTATGACCGGAAGGTCACGCGCGCAGAATACGGGACGGAGGACAGCGTGTCCTTCGTTCTATAGAGGAGGAACACGCAGGTGACTGTTTATGATAGCGCGCATTCGCTCGCCCGGGCGATTCGCGAGAGCGACGAGGCGACCGAGTGCAAGAGGCTCCGCACTGCGGCGGAGGCGGACGACACCAACCGCGCGCTGCTGGCCGAATACAAGCGGCTGCAGATGGCGCTACAGATTCAGGCGATGGGCGGTTCGGCCGTGCCGGAGGAGGAGATGCGGCGCTTTTCGCAGATTGGGTCGCTGCTCTACCTAAACGGTGATGTACAGGCCTATCTGATGGCCGAGATGCGGCTGCAGAAACTGATAGCCGACGTGTTCAAGATTATTTCCGAGGCGGGCGGCATCAACATGGATATGTTGGGCGTATAGCCCATTCGCCCCGATGGGAAAGGAGCCGCGCGTGAACAAGCGCAAGCGCTACGATCATCAGTCCTTACACGAGGAACGCAGATACGGCTTTTACTGGTACGACTGGCTGTGGCATGCCGCCCGGCCGGTATTGATCGTGGTGGCGGCAGGCATTTTGGTAGCCGGCATCGCGCTGACGGGCTGGAACATGCTGGGTGATCGTTTCTTTAACCCCGTGGACCCTGCGGATAACACGCCCGTCACCTTCGTGGTGGAAAGCGGCAGTTCGTTGACGAGCGTCACCAACAAGCTGGAGGAGCAGGGCCTGATCCGCAACCGGTCGGTGCTCAAGTACCTGATGGACTTTCAGGGCCTGAGCCAGAAGGTGCAGGTGGGCGAATATACGCTGAGCCGCGCGATGACGCTCTCTGAGATCATTGGCCAGCTGACCGCTGGCGACGGCAATCCGCTGACGCGCAAGATCACCATCATTCCTGGCTGGAACATCGATGACATCGCCGAGTATCTGGTCAAGCAGGGCATCGCATCCTCGAAGGAGGCGTTCTACGCTGCGTGCAACGATGGCGAAACGTACGGCAAGTATTACTACATCCACGATGTGATGCAGACATCCAACTATACCCAGCGGTTATACTTACTGGAGGGGTATTTAGCGCCGGACACCTACGAGGTATACAACACCGCCACGATGGATAATGTGATCCAGAAGCTGATCTCGCAGGTGGAGGTCGTCTATACCGCCGAGTTCCACGACCGCGCCGACGCGCTCAGCATGACGATGGATCAAGTGATCACGCTGGCGTCGATGATCGAAAAGGAGGCGAAGGAAGATGACTTCGCCAAGGTCTCCGCGGTGTTTCATTCTCGCCTCAAGAAGGGCATGACGCTTGGCTCAGACGTTACGGTGCAGTACTATACTCGCTCCAAGAAGATGGCGCTGACCAACGAACAGCTCAACACCGCTTCACCCTACAATACCTACAGGAATGCCGGCCTGCCCATCGGTCCCATCTGCAGCCCGTCCAAGGCGGCGATACGCGCCGCACTTTACCCGGATGAGGAGTTCATGGCCCAGGGCTATCTATACTTCTGTTCCACCAGCCCCGCAGAAGGTACGTTGCACTTCTCGAAGACAGAAGCTGAGCACAACGCCGCCGCAGCTATGTACCGCCCGCTATGGGAGCAGTACGATCAGGAGCGCGGGGTTTAAAGACGGGGAGACGCCAGGGGAGCTCTGCTCCCCTGGACCCCTCGCCAAAGGGACCTTGTCCCTCTGGACTCCCTAACATTTCGCCTCACGGCGGGAGGGATATGGCGTCCCTTGACTTACAGGCCTTTTAGGCCTTTTTCTAATAGTTGGACGGCTTTTTTCTCCAGGCGAGACACGTAGGAACGGGAGATGCCCAGCACCTTGGCGATCTCGTACTGTGGGCGTTGTTGGCCGTCAATTAGGCCGTAGCGAAGCTCCAGCACCGTTCGTTCACGCTCGGGCAGGGTTTCGCGGATCAGGCGGCTGATGCGCTCCAGGCTGATGCGACGATCGACCTCGTCGGTGACGGCATCCGGCTCTGTGCCCAGCACGTCGATATAGGATATCTCGTTGCCATCCACATCCTTGCCCACGGCGTCGTTGAGGGACACGTCGTTTTTTCTTTTTTGGGACGCGCGCAGGCACATGAGAATTTCGTTCTCGATGCAGCGGCTTGCATACGTGGAGAGCGTCGCGCCGCTGCCTTCCTTGAACGTCCCCACGGCCTTGATCAGTCCGATGGTGCCAATGGAGATCAGATCGTCCGCGTCATTGCCAGGTACGGTGTATTTGCGCGCGATGTGCGCAACCAGGCGCAGGTTGTGCTCAATCAGCGTGCGGCGGGCCGCCTCGTCACCCTGATGCATGCGCCCGATGCACGCGCGTTCCTCCGTGGCTGACAGAGGCTTGGGGAACGCCGAGCGGCTGGAAATATACCCAAAGAAAAATAGGGCATCCTTGAGCATGAGCAACAGCGTGGTAAGCATACGCCACCTCCTACCCAAGAGGATATGACGCAAAGGACGATAGGAGACGTGGAAATGCGGCGGGGAGGATCCGGGGTGCGCCGGGAGGTATGGTACCCAAGAAAACGAGCGGTGGAAAGAAGTCGATTAAATTGTAAGAGGACCAGGGGGAGCAGCTCCCTCTGGTCCTCTTTTTCGTTCACCCGCTAATTAAATACCGACAGCGCATACCGCAGCCCGCTCATCGCATCGTCCAGGCTTACCGCCGGATAGTTCTCCAGCGCGGTCTCCAGCTGGCGGATGTAGTAGCTGATGGAGATGTATTCCTCACCGCTCAGCTCGCTTCCGCGCGACATCAGCATATCATAGGCGGTGGAGACCAGCGCCTGCGCCTCTGCGACATTGCCGCTCTGCCCCCATTGCTCCTGCTCCTGTACCCAGTACTGCGTGTGCAGCGTGCATGTCAGGCTCGAGATCAGCTGCTGGTTGTAGTTGTCGTCGGTCGTCAGCCGCAGCGCCGCAAACTCGCCGAGGTACTGCCGCATCACGTCCGGATAGCCATCGATGAAGTCATACAGTGGATGCCCCATTGGGATAATGACGGCGCTCTTGTTGGTGACATTGGTGCAGTACTCGGTGGCCAGCATGCCGCTGTCGTTGCAGATGGTCAGCTCCTGGTGCATGTTGCAGTAGTCGCGCGGCATCGCGTCGGTGCGCCAGTAGTCGGTCACCGTGCCGTAGCCCTTGATGTCCTTGGCGCAGGCGTCTGTGGCGAGCATGCCGCTGACGGCACAGGTGGTTACCTTCTGCAGGCCGACCTGATCGGCAGACTTTTCGTTGATCGCGCGGTTTTCCAGGCCCTTTGTCGTATGCACACGCTCCATGATCGTCTGCCACAGCGGCGCGGCGTAGTTGCCGCCGGTTGCCTTGGAGGTCAGCGCCTTGTAGTTGTCATGGCCAATCCACACCGAGGCGGAATACCAGCCGGTCAGGCCCGAGAAAGTAATGCCCTTATAGTCGCTGTTGGTGCCCGTCTTGCCGGCCACGGTCTGGCCCTTGATCTTGGCGCTAGTGCCGGTGCCGCTGGACACGACCTCCTGCATCATATCGACGGTGAGCCATGCCGTGCCCTCGGAGAACACGATGCGCTTCACCTGTGACACGCGGCGGTCCACGATAACGTCACCATCGCTGTTTTCGATGCGGGAGAACGATATCGGTTCCTGGTAGATGCCGCCATTGCCCAGCGTGCCGAACGCCACAGCCATTTGCACCGGCGTGATGCCGGAAGAACCCAACGCCAGCCCAAACGGCGTCTTCTGCAGGTTCGAGTCCGGGATGCCCATCGCATTGAGGTACTGCGCGGAACGGTCCACGGAGACATAGTACATCAGCGTCTGCGCCGCGGCGGTGTTGTAGGACTGGCGCATCGCCTTGCGCAGCGTGATCGGCCCGGTAAAGCCGCCGCCGCCGTAGTTGCTCGGATAGGGAGGCGTGGCATTCCATCCGTGGATGGGGACGGGCATGTTGTAGACGATGCTGGCCGGAGACTGCCCCATCTCGATCGCGGGGGCGTAGACGGCGATCGGTTTGATTGCCGAGCCCACGGGCATCGTCATGTCGGTCGCACGGTTGAGCGTCTTGCGCGCGGTCGGCGCGGTACGCCCGCCGACAATGGCCTTCAGTTCGCCCGTGTGGTAGTCATAGACCACCGCGGCGGCCTGCGGCTGGATAATTTCCACATAGGTGCCGTCGGTGTTGCGCTGGCGGTACACCGCGTCGTTCGGATCGCGCAGCACCGGATAATCCTTATAAGTGGCCAGCGTGTCCTCGACAATCTTCTGAATATCAGTATCGATGCACAGGTACACATGGTAGCCGCCGGTGCGCAGCTTCGTTTCCATCGCGGCGCGGTTGGCGGCGGTGTTCTCCAGCGAGTTCATGCGCAGGAACTCGCGGATGACATCCTGGATCGCGTACTCGACATAGTACGGATAGTCATATAACGTTGTGCTGCTGTTTGGCGCTTGCGACAGCACGGACACCGTGCCCTGGTCCAGCGCGGCGCGGTATTGGTCGTAGGTGATAAACTGGTGCTCGTACATCGTGCGCAGCGCGTAGTCGGTCCGGTCGTTGGAGACCTGCGGCGTTTGGCGCGTGTAAAAATTGCGGCGCGGGTTATAGTAGTAAGGGCTGCGGGCGCAGCCGGCCAGCATCGCGCACTCGCGCAGCGTCAGCTCACCCAGGTCCTTGCCGAAGTAGCCGTACGCGGCGGTCTTCACGCCGTAATAGCTCTCGCCCAGGTAGATGGTGTTCAGGTAGCTCTCCAGGATCTGGTCCTTGGTGTAAATTTTCTCCAGCTGCATCGCCAGGTACGCTTCCTGAATCTTGCGCTTGTAGCTCTGTTCATCGGAAAGCACGCTGTTCTTCAGCAGCTGCTGGGTGATGGTGGAGCCGCCCTGCGTGCTGGAAGAAGAAAGGTTGGACACGAACGAGCCAACGATGCGCTTGGGGTCCACGCCGTTGTGCGTAAGGAAGCGGGTGTCTTCCACGGCGATGAATGCATACTGCAGCATCTGCGGGATCTGGTCGATGGACACCATAACCCGGTCCTCGGACCCTTTATAGTCGGTGATCAGGTTGCCCTGCGCATCGTAAAAGAACGAGGTCTGCGCCTGGTCGTCAATCTTCGCCAGGTTCAGCTCAGGCGCGGTCTCGGTATACGCCTTGACGATGCCGAGCACCAAACCCGCGCCCGCGACGCCCGCCACAAGCACCAAAATAGCAAAAAGTCGCACGCACATCACCAGCACAGTAACGCCAAAGTTCGGCTTGCGCGTGCGCGGCTTAAAGATGGAATGCGAATGAATAGGGCTTCCGTCCGGATTTTTGCGGCGCATGGTTATCTCCTTCTGGATAAGGTTGTATATAGGACGATTCGACAAGCATTTCCCATCCCCTGCACGGGGAAGGAGGACGGGGGATGGAAACGCCAGGGGAGCTCTGCTCCCCAGGACCCCGCGCCACAGGGCCTTGCCCTTTGGAAACCCCACACTTCTCACGCAGGGGGTGACTTCTGCCCATGCGTAACCGAACACTTGCGGGAGCAAACAAGGGTTT
>JAVBQK010000180.1:0-36662 GCA_031549105.1 Eubacteriales bacterium | reverse complement strand
TTCCCTATGCTGTGTTGTTTCTCCGTTGCCCCACATTTCGGGCACTTCCTTGTCTCTTTTTCCATATCCCTGATGTACCATCTCACGGATGCTTTGGACAACTCCTCTCCTGAGACGCCAGGGGGACTTTGTCCCCCTGGCCCCCCTACCAGGAGGTCAGCCTCCTGGACCTCCGATGTTTCGCCTCACGGCGGGAGGGGGATGGATGTGGGTGTCGGCACTGGGATGCCGTTTGAATCCGTCAGTTGGGCGATCTTGGTCAGTGTGGCTTGGATGGGTTTTTCCATGCGAGCAAGACTATTCCGGAACTCGGCCGGAATGCTCTCGCCAATCTCGTAGTTGCCACAAGAAGTCTCGATCGTATACCTCTTATAGCTTTCGGAGACATTGGCCCTGAAAAGCCGTAACTCAAGCAGCACATCTTCGCTTCCGATGAAGTATATGGGCATGCGGTCGTCAAAGCCCTTATTTTGACCCTCTTCAGATATAAAGCCGGCGACCGTCAGCCGGTCTGTGCTTGTTTTCGGCGACCTATAGTACGATCCAACCTGGGCAATTTCGTTATCTGCCAGCCCTGTGGTCTGAACTGAATACAAATAAAGAGGGTCGGCAAATAGTTGTGTATCCATAACTACAGAGTAAAAAGTCTTGGTGCGAGTATCCAGCCTAAAGTAATCGTATGCGTATGCTACGCCGCGCTCTTCGAACTGTGCGTCAGGGGTGATCTCCAGTGCAATAACGTCCGGTATGCTCTGTAACCGTTTCATTTCCGAGTCTTCCAGGCGGCGGTAGGCGCTTGTTCCATCCGCATACCTACCGTAAGTCGTGATCTTGAAGGTCTCGTCCCCGATACCCAGATCAATGAAGAAAATCGTAAACGGACCTTGGTGGGATTCTATCACGGGCGCGGCGATTTGCGGCGGGCTTTCCAGCAGCGCCACCTTCGTTAGGATGAGCGTAAACGGCGCGCTCTGGTCGTTCAGCAAATCCACGCTGATTTCCTTGGATTCGCCGATGGCCAAGTCGGTGCATTTAATATCCATATCCGCCATGCGCCGGGCGGCTTCGCTTCCACCCGTGAGTGAATAGTAGCAGAGGTTGAACCTTTCCACCGTAGGCAAAATGAGCGCATTGCCATCGGTCAACTGCTTGGCCTTGCCGTCAAAGCAGATCTGAAAGGAATCAGTACGCATCTCCGCGACAACGCCCGGTGTCAGGCCCCTGGTCTCAAACTTGATTGCGTAAAGATCCTGCCTAGGCCCCGAAGGATCCAGGATAGAATAGCTCACAAAAGGAGTATCTGTCCCGACTTTGAGGTGAAGGAGCCTAGCGCCGGTCAGGTCCAGATCCCCTGTGTCCAGCGCGACCACGCCCTCGGGGGCATCAACAAGCACTGCTCTAACTTTCCGGGGTGTAGCCGTAAGGCTAAACTCCATCGCGATCTGATCTGCGGGAAGGCCTGGATCAGGGAAGTAGTACACACCCGCTATCGCCGCACTAGAAAAAACCAGTAATCCCGCCAGCATAGCCCCAAAGAAAACCCGCTTCATCATATTCATATCTCAAAACCCGCCCGCAGGCGAAATGTCGGTAGTCCAGGAGGCTGGCCTCCTGGTAGGGGTCTTAGGGGACAAAGTCCCCTAACGTCCCTCTTCGTTCCTTCTCGTCCCTCTCCCGCTCCATCCACGCCCGCTCCTTCGCCGTCAGCCCTGCGCCCTCCAGCAAATCCGGCCGCCGCTCCAGCGTGATCCGCAGCGACTGCTCCCTGCGCCACTTGACAATCTCGGCGTGGTTGCCGCCCAGCAGTACGTCGGGTACATTAAGCCCACGCAGCTCCCGCGGCCTGGTATACTGGGGGTACTCCAGCAGACCGGAGGTGAAGGACTCGTCCTCGGCGGATTCGGCGCAGCCCAGCACGCCCGGGATCAGGCGCGCGACGCTGTCCACTAAAATCATCGCGGCAGGCTCGCCGCCGGTGAGGATGTAGTCGCCGATGGAAATTTCTTCGTCGATGCACAGGTCAATCGCGCGCTGGTCCACGCCTTCGTAATGGCCGCATAGCAGCACCAGGTGCTCCTCACGCGCGAGGGCCTCGACCTTCTTTTGCGTAAGCGTCTGGCCGCGCGGGGATAGAAAGACGCGCCGAACCTTCGCCGGGTCCGGCGCGACATGCTCCATCGCGGAGAGGATCGGCTGGGCGAGCATCACCATGCCCGCGCCACCGCCGAAAGGATCATCGTCTGTGTTCTTATGCTTACGGTCTGAAAAAGGGCGGATATCCACCGCCTCCACAGTGAGAAGGCCCTGCGCGATCGCCCGGCCAAGGATGCTGCCCGCAAGGAACGAATCGAACATGGCCGGGAAGATCGTCAGGATGGTGATGCGCATCAGGCGTAGACCGCCGTTTCGCGCAGGCCTTCGGCGTCCAGCAGGATGCGCTTTGCGCGCACATCCACCGTCAGCACCACGCGCTTGAGCGCGGGCACCATCAGATCGCCTTCCGGGCCTTTGAACACGTACACGTCCGCGCCGCCGGGCTGGAGCACATCGGCCAGCACCCCGTGCACCTTGCCCTCGGTATCCGTCGCCTCGCAGCCGATCAGGTCACAGATGAACTCCGTGTCCTCCGGCAGCGCCACAGCTTCGTCGCGGTGTACGTATAGCAATGTGCCGCGCAGGCCTTCGGCAGCCTCGCGGCTATAGACGCCTTCCAGGCGCGCGTACACGAACCCCTCCTGCACGCGCAGGCAATGCAGCGTGCGCGTGTCGTTTCCAACGCGCACGCGCCGCAGATCAAAAAACCGGTCGGGGTCGTCGGTCAAGGGTTTCACCTTGATCTCGCCGCGCAGGCCCTGGGGCCTGACGATTTCCCCAACGACCAGATATTCGGATATCATCAGACGATCTCCACGAACACGGGCTTCTCGTCCTTGAGCGTCGCGGCCTTGACGATCGCGCGGATCGCCTTGGCAATGCGCCCCTGCTTGCCGATCACCTTGCCCATATCATCCGGCGCAACCCGTAGCTCAATGACGACCGCGTCCGGTGATTCCACCTCGCGCACGTCCACCGCGTCCGGATTTTCCACCAGCGACTTGGCAATAAAACTTACCAATTCAACCATGGCTTACCCCTCGATCGCGCCGGATTTTTTCAGCAGAATCCGCACGGTATCGGTCGGCTGCGCGCCAGCGGCGACCCACTTCTTGGCGGCTTCCCCGTCCACCTTGATCTCAGCCGGTTCTTTCCGGGGGTCGTAGTAGCCGATCTCCTCAATGAAGCGGCCATCGCGCGGGCTGCGGCTGTCCGCCACCACGATGCGGTAGAACGGCATTTTGCGCATGCCCATTCTCTTGAGACGAATCTTGACTGCCATGTATTTCCTCCTGTTGTTGGCGCTGGGCCAAGTAGAATATGCATACGGCGCGAGGCCGGATACAGCGAAGGGAAACGGGGGGAACGCCAGGGGACGCTGTCCCCTGGACCCCTGCCAAAGGGCCTTGCCCTTTGGAAACCCAACATTTCGCCTCACGGCGGGATGGGGTTCTAGGGGTGAAAAAAATCAACCCGCCCACAGGCGAAATGTTGGAGGTCCAGGAGGCCCTGCCTCCTGGCAGGGGTCTGGGGACAGCGTCCCCAGCGTCATCCTGGTCTTCCCCCTACGTTACATCCCCGGGAAGCGCATCTTCCGTCCGAACCGGCCGCCGCCCATCATCTGTTTCATCATCTGCTTGGCGGAGTCGAACTGGCGGATCATCTGGTTGACGTCCTGCACGGTGGTGCCGCTCCCGGCCGCGATGCGGCGGCGGCGGGATGCGTTGAGGACCTCGGGATGGCGGCGCTCTTCCTTGGTCATCGACCGGATGATCGCCTCGGGCTTTTTCAGCGCATTCTCGTCGATCTGCACGTCCTTGAGCTTGTTGCCCACGCCCGGCAGCATCTTCAGCACGCTCTCCATCGAGCCCATCTTCTTCATCTGCTGCATCTGGTCGAGGTAATCCTCCAGCGTGAACGACGCGTCGCGCGCCTTCTTGGAGAGCTTCTGCGCGGCGGCCTCGTCGAAGGACTCCTGCGCCTTCTCAATGAGGGACAGCATGTCGCCCATGCCAAGGATGCGCGAGGCCATGCGGTCGGGATGGAACGGCTCGATACCGTCCATCTTCTCGGAGATGCCGCTGAACTTGATCGGTTTGCCCGTCACCGCGCGAACCGACAGCGCCGCGCCGCCGCGGGTGTCGCCGTCCAGCTTGGTGAGGATTACGCCGTCAACGGTGAGCTGCTTGTTGAACGAATCCGCGACAGTTACCGCGTCTTGGCCTGTCATCGCATCGACGACCAGCAGGATTTCCTGCGGCTTGGCGACTGCTTTGACGCGCTTTAGCTCGTCCATCAGCGCCTCATCGACGTGCAGGCGGCCTGCGGTATCCAGAATCACGGGGTCCAGCCCGTAGTAGCGCGCATGTTCGATCGCCTCTGTCGCGGTTTTCACCGGGTCCTGCGTGCCCTTTTCAAAGACCGGCGTCTTGACCGATTCGCCGACGATCTGCAGCTGCTTGATCGCCGCGGGGCGGTAGATATCGCACGCAACCAGCAGCGGCTTTTTGCCCTGCTTTTGCAGGTACTTGGCGAGCTTGCCGGCCATGGTGGTTTTGCCCGCGCCCTGCAGGCCGCAGAGCATATAGACCGTGGGCGGTGCGGAGGACCAGGTCAGGCGGGCGTTCGCGCCGCCCATCAGGCTGGTCAGTTCTTCGTTAACAATCTTGATGACGAGCTGCGAGGGGGACAGGCTCTTATCCAGCTCCGCGCCCACGCACCGCTCTGTGACCTTGGCAACAAAATCCTTCGCCACCACGAAGTTTACGTCTGCCTCCAGCAGCGCCATACGCACTTCGCGCATTGCTACTTTGACGTCCGCCTCCGATAGCTTGCCCCGGCCGGACAGCTTTTTCAGCGCGCCCTGCAATTTTTCGGTTAATCCTTCAAACGCCATCCTGTTCCTCCTCCTCGCGAAGCAGCGCGCCGATCGTCTCCAGGGCCATGTCGCCGTCCCCGGCCGTCAGCGCGTCCCGCGCGGCCATCAGGCCCGCAACCATGCGCGTCCACCGCGCCCGAAGCCCCAGCTTTTCTTCCAATAATATCAACTGCGCTTCCCCGCGCCGGATGGCATCGTGCGCGGCCTGCCGCGTCACGCCCGCGATCTGCGCAATCTCCGAAAGCGACAGGTCGTCCTCGTAATACATGCCCAGCAGCTCCCGCTGCCGCTCCGTCAGCATCGCCCCGTAAAAAGAAATGAGCAGGCTGGCATCCACGCGCTTTTCCATTCTGCCTCCTGTAAAGGGGTGTCACTTGACAGCCTGGTTAGTATAACGGGTGAAGGGCGAAAAGTCAAGGGAAAAGTCGTGGGAGAGACGCCAGGGGAGCGCTGCTCCCCTGGACCCCTCGCCAAAGGGCATTGCCCTTTGGAAACCCAGCACTGCTCACGCAGGGGTTAGAGTTTTTCTTCATCTGCTTGGCTAGCAGGACTTGCAGGCCATTTATCGAATAACACGCTACCCCTATAAAGAAGGATGGTTTTCATGGACGTTAACAAACTAAAAGATCAGCTCGTTTGTCAGATTGCCAGCTGTGAAAAAGTGAAAGGGATCGGGCAAACTGGCGATATTAACGCACCCCTCGTCTCCGGACAGAGTGACATCGATATGTTTGTGCTTTGCACTGAAGTCCCGTCAGTGGAAGAGCGCAGGCAGCTTTACGCACCGCTCGAAAGCAGCTGCACTTCCCTTGAGATGGGCGTATGCCAAGGCGGCATATGGGGCCACGGCGACGTTCTTATCATTGCCGGTATTGATGTGATGCCCATGTATTTCACCACCGGGCAAATGGAATCGCACCTTGACAGCATACTTGCTGGGGAGCATCTCGGCAAGGAAGGCGGATTCTATCCTGTCGGCAGGCTCGCAAGCGTTGAAACACTCAACGTACTGTATGAGGAAGCGGCTGCCTGGTCCTCGCTCATCGACAAGGTTAAGCGCCATCCACCGTCCTTGTTCGAGAAGCTGTTTAACTACCACATCCGGCGTGTATTGGATGACGAAGAACTCGGCCGCGTGCTGCTGCGCCGGGAGGTACTTTTCTACCATCAAGTGCTGGAAGAGGCGCTCGACCATTTGCTGCAAGCGCTCTATGCACTCAACCATGCGTACTTCCCCAGCAGGAAGCGAACCCTTACGCACATTGAACGCTTTGAAAAGAAGCCACCCCATTGCCGCGAAAGGCTGTTGCAGATCATCCGCGAAGCATCGCAAGAGGAAACCATCCCGCAATCCGTACAAGAGTTGACACGCTTAACCAATGAAATCAAGCAATTAAGCCACAACCCCCAATAAAAAACCCCAACCCCTGCGTGAGCAGTGTTGGGTTTCCAAAGGGCAAGGCCCTTTGGCAGGGGGTCCAGGGGGACAGCGTCCCCCTGGCGTCTCCCTCGTTACCCCCCCCACCTACCCCATACACTCCGCCAGCTTCGCGAGCAACACCGCCACATCCACGGGCTTGGCGATGTGCCCGTTCATGCCCGCTTCGCGGGTCTTTTCCATGTCCTCCACGAAGGCGTTGGCGGTCATCGCCAGGATCGGGATGGTCGCGCCCTCGGCGGACATGCCGCGGATGGTGCGCGCGGCTTCCAGGCCGTCCATCTCGGGCATCTGTAGGTCCATCAGGATCAGGTCGTAGTGACCGGGGTTTTTGCGGAATAGCTCGCAGGCGCGCAGGCCGTTCTCGGCAAAGTCCAGCTTCACGCCGGTATCTTCCAGGAGGGCCTCAACGATCTCGCGGTTGATGTCGATATCCTCCGCCAGCAGAATCGTCTTGCCATGGAAGTCATAGACGCCGGGCATTGCGCTGTCAGATTCGGTGGCCTGTGCGGGCGCAACACGGCGCGCACAGAGCGTGAAGCTAAACTCGCTGCCCTTGCCCAGCTCGCTTTCGACCCAGATGCTGCCGCCCATCAGCTCCACAATTCGCTTGCACAGCGCTAGCCCAAGGCCCGTGCCGCCGTAGCGCCGGGACGCGCCGCCGTCGGCCTGCTCGAACGACTGGAACAGCTTCTGCTGGTCCTGCTGGGAGATGCCGATGCCTGTGTCCGCGACGCTCGTCTGCAGAATGCAGCTCGTCTCGTCCCCGCCGGCAACGCGTACCGTGACGGTGATATCGCCGTTTTCGGGCGTGAACTTGCCCGCGTTCTCCAGCAGGTTCGTCAGCACCTGAACATAGCGCAAGTGGTCCGCGACGATCAGCTGCGGCACATCATCTTCGATTTGCAGCGTGAGCTGCTGGCTTTTGTCGGTCATTTTCACCGCGAGCACGGCTGATACGTCCGCCACCGCGCGCCGCACGTCAAACGCGTCATCCACCAGGCTCATCTTGTTGGCCTCGATCTGTGACATGTCCAGAATGGCGTTCAGCAGCGACAGCAGGTGCTTGGACGCGGCGTCGATCTTCGTGAGACAGTCCTGCGCCTTGTCCATGTCGCGCGTGCCGCGGGCGATCTGCGTCATGCCGATGACGGCGTTCATCGGGGTGCGGATCTCGTGGCTCATGCGCGAGAGGAAGTCGCTCTTGGCGCGGTTGGCCGTCTCGGCAACCTCCAGCATCTTGGCCGAGTGCTCGCTCATCGCACTCATGTTGTCCATCATCTTGTTCAGCCGCTCTTCCATGATGCCGAACTCGTCATGCTCGGTGATCTCGATGCGCTTTGAAAAGTCGCCCGAGGCGGCCATGTCCGCGAACCCATTGACCTTGTTGACGATGCGGCGCAGGTGACCGGCGACAAACGCGATGCTGATCGTCGCGGCAATCAGGCCGATCAGCGGTACGATGGCCATGCCCATCACCGTCTCGGTGATGTTGCTGCCGATCTCGTCGCTGTCGATGGTGACGACCAGCACCCAACCGGTCTCCTCAATTGTCTTGTAGTACGCGCGAAGCTGCTGGCCCTCCAGCGTCACCATCGCGCTGCCATGATCTGTAGTCAGCGCCTGACGGCCAAACGCGGCGACCTCCGGGTCCGTCTCCTCGGTTATTTTCTGGTTAAACCGGCGGCTGGTGTCCAGATACGTAATGTACTCACCTTCCGCGCCCAGGATGAACGCCCGGCCCGTCTCGCCCACGGTGAGCGACCTGGCAATCTGGCGGATGTCGGTCAGCGCCATGTCGGCGGTAGCAACACCCAACACCTGCCCATCCGGGCCTAAAAAGGATGTGCTGGCGGTGATCATCGTCACCCGGGCGACCAGATCGTAGTAGATATCCGACCAGACGATCTCGCCGCCGGAACGCTTGCCCTCATGGTACCAATTGGTCCCGTGGTAATCCACCTGGCTGGCATACTCCCCGGAGTAGATGGCTTCTCCGTTCTCCAAATAGACATACGGCCCGAAGTACTGTTCGTTGGGATAGAGCGTATACGGCTCAAACCAGATGCCGCCGCCGACGGTGTTCTTGTTGGACGGGATGCTCTTGAGCAAAAACGCCTGCATTTCACCCTTTTCAATCGTCTCCACGCTGGCCGTCCCGGCATACAAAGCCAAACTGCGGGCAATATCAGCGTTGCGCAGCAGCTCTTTCTGTATCTCTATGGTAGCCACTTCCAGGCTCTCCCGCATTTTATCATCCATCGCGCCGGTAATCTGGGTATCCGTCGCGTTGTGAATCGCAACGATAAACAGAATGGTTGCCAGCGCGATAATGGGGACGACGGACAAAATAATGCGCGAAGCGATCCCCTTAAACTTCATAGAACAGCAGCTCACTTTGCGGTTGTAGTGCTACTATACCGCAAGGGGCGCGATGGCGCAAGTGGGAAGGAAAGAACGGGGAGGGCGGGGAACGCCAGGGGCTCTGCCCCTGGACCCCGGGAAGGGCCTTGCCCTTTTCAAACCCATGTTCGCTCACGCGAGGGTTAAGCCTATATAGAAAAAACCCAACCCCTGCGTGAGCAGTGTTGGGTTTCGAAAGGGCAACGCCCTTCGCGTGGGGGTCCAGGGGGAGCAGAGCTTCCCCTGGCGTCTCTTCCCCCGCATCACGCGTCGATGATCTTCACCTCCACTTCAAGCGTTACAAACTCGCCTTCGGGCAGGTCCTGATCAGGGTCAAGGCGCACGTTGGGCACGCGGTAGACAACGATTTCGATTAGGTCGCCTATTTCGTGGGATTTGAGCACTTTCTGCAGGTCCGTTGTGGAGGTGATCCGCTGGTCGTCTGCCGCGTAGATTAGGTCATCCACCTGGATGCCGGCGGCCTCCGCCGGGGAGTTTTTTTCTACCTGACGCACCCACAGGCTTGACGGGAGCGACTTGGCGGTGGGCTCGTCGGAGCCCTGGATTTGCTGAATGGTTACGCCGAGCCTGGGGCTTAGGACCTTGCCATGGGCGATTAACTCGTCGATGACCCCGGTGACCGTGTTGATCGGGATCGCAAAGCCGATGCCCTCTACGGAATTGCTGCTGTAGGAGCCGCTGGTTACCTTCACGGAGGTGATGCCCACCAGCTCGCCGCGAATGTTGAACAGGCCGCCGCCGGAGTTGCCGGAGTTAATCTGCGCGTTCGTCTGGATCATGGAGGTGCTGATCGACATATTGCTGACCGCGCGGGACAGGTCGCGGTCCTGGCCGCTGATGACGCCGATGGTCAGCGTGTTGGCGAACGCCTCGCCCAGCGGGTTGCCAATCACCAGCGCCCAGTCGCCGATGGAAAGCTCGTCCGAGTTGCCCAGCACCGCGGCCGGCGCGGGCAGATTATCCACTTTCAGCACCGCGATGTCCGTGTCCTCGTCCCCGGCGATGTAGGTGGCCGGGTATTCCGCATCACCATATACTACGATGATGCCGTCCGTATTCTGCGTCCCCGCCGCCGTGGCAACGTGATAATTGGTCACCACGTACCCGTCGCCAATCGCGACACCGGAACCGACGTAGACCGTGTCTGTCGAAATGCGCCCGCCATAGACGCGCGTCTGCGTTGTCAGCTTAATTCCTACGACCGACTCGCTTGCCTGCTGGTACACAGACTTGAACGGGCTGTCCAGTTCGGACGATGTCGACGCGGCCAGTGTCATCGCGGAAAAGCTTTCTGCCGAGGCGTTTTCTGAGGCTGAAAGATTCATGCTCAGCGCTACGCCGAATACAACCCCCAGCAGGGCAACCGCCATGGTGAGAGCCAGGGCCTTCATCCGTTTTGTTTGTTTTTTCTCGTTCACTTTGGTTCCCTCCTTTTTTTTTTCGGCCTTATCATATCACCCAAATATAGAAAAACTGTGAATGGTTTTTAAAGGAACTGGGAGCATTTTGCAAACACCGCAGGTTTTGTTGGCGCATAGAGTGATAGGGGTCCTACTCCCAAATGCAAAAGTTGGAGGTTTTCCAATGAACATCGTCGTGTATCTCGTTGTTTGGGCCGTCATTGGCCTTTTGATTGGTTTTCTGGCCAACTGGATCACCAAGTCCTGCGTGTGGCCGTGGTTCTGGATCGACCTGCTGGTCGGCATGCTCGGTGCAATCATCACCGCGTATTTCATCGGCGGTTCGATTCTGGGCATTATCGCGATCCTCACGCCCATCAGCTTACTCTTTGCCGTGATTGGCGCGGTGAACTTCCTGCTGATCGCTTGGCTGATCAAGAAGGCTTTCTGCTAATTACAAAGGCCCGATGATGGGGAGGGGCGGCGCTGCCGCCCCTTTTCCGTGTCAAAAAACACGTCGAATTTTCGTTTTCCGGAATTGACCAGCTATGTCTTTCATTCCACATGGGAAGTATGATATAATCTACCCGATGTGCAAAAGGAATGTCGTGAATATCGTAAGGAGAAATATCATGAAAAAAGTCGTTGTGCCCTTTATCGTGCTGGTCTTTCTCTTTGTCGGTATTCTGGCGGTGGGCGCGCATGCTGAGCCATCGTGGGTGCGCGTGCTGGGCATGGCGGTGGTGGATGAGGACGGCGCGCCGTTCAACATCCGCAGCATGTCCATTGGCAACGGCGATGTGGCCGATGCCGCGACCCTGCCGCTGACCAACATGTACCATGATATCCGCTATCTCGGATTTAATACCGTGATGCTGCACATCGACAGCGCCATCCTGGAGAGCGACAGCGCGCCCTACACCTACCTGGAGTCGGGCTGGAACGCGCTGGATCTGCACATTGCCACCGCACAGGAGTGCGGAATGCGCGCCATCCTGTTCATGGATACGCCTCCGGGCGGCTTCCAGAGCTGGGGCGGCGGCCATCTTCTGTGGACCGAATCGGAGTACCAGAACCGCCTGGCCGCGCTATGGAAGGCGATTGCCGAGCGGTACAGCGAGAACCCGACCGTGCTGGGCTATGCCCTGCTGAATGAGCCCTGCCCCCTGGCCGATGATGAGGAGGACGCCCTGGCCCAATGGCAGTCGCTGGCGGACAAGCTGGTCAAGGCCGTGCGCAGCGTGGACGAGCGCCACATTCTCTTTGTGGAGCGCATTCCCTTCTACACCAAAACGGTAGGCACCATCACCTCGCTGACGGACAGGGATGCCATCCGCCACGGGTTCCCGCGCATTAGCGATACGAATGTCATGTACCAGTTCCAGCAGTTTGATCCTAATTATTATACGCAGCAGCAGTTCAGCTACGGCCAGGACGTGCCGTTCTACACCTACCCCAACGACTTTGTCACCGAGCTGCGCGGCGGCCAGACGGATAGCTTTTTCACCATCAACAACGACCAGTTCGATGTCTCCTCCGCGGCCTGGCAGACGCTCAAAAGCGAGATTGTGCATGTGAAGGACCCGGCGATCATGTACGTGCAGCCGCAGATTTCGATGTGGAATCTGGGCGAGACGGGCGAAGTGTGGATGGACGAGCTGTACGTCAACGAGTACGATCAGTACGGCGCGTTTGTGCGCTCGGTCTTCTATCTCAACTTCTCAAGCCCGGTCAACTTCTCGCTGTACAGCCACAGTGGCACCTGCATCTATGTGGCTACGGGCGGCGTCAACGGCGGCGGCACGCTCTATATCCGCGGCGTGACAGACAGCGCAACGGCGGCGCTAGAGCCTGCCAACATCGCCGTTCGGCAGGGCTATTCCTACCAGATGACCATCACGATGGGCGGCGGGAGCCTGGGCTATGCCAGCCAGATCAGCCCGATGCTGACCGTCGTCTCCGGCAAAGACCCGCTGTACGCCAACAAGGAGTACCTCGCCTACAAGCTGGACGCGATGGTGGATTTCATGCGCAAGGAGAAGATGCCCTTCTTCATCGGCGGCATCAGCTCCAGCCTGGACAGCTTCCGCAACGACCATGGCGGCGAGGTCTACATCAAGGACATGCTCGACCTCGTAATGGAGCGCAGCCTTGCGTTCAACTACTTCATCTACCGCAACGACTATTACGGCCTGTACACGCTGCCGGGCGAGGTGAACGCCAAGCTATACAAGGTGTTTGAGGAAGTGCTGCCCCGGCCGTGGTGACGGGGGCACGGGAGGAGACGCCAGGGGGACGCTGTCCCCCTGGACCCCCTGCCAGGAGGCGTGCCTCCTGGACCTCCAATGTTTCGCCTGCGGGCGGGAGGGTTTTGAGTGATGGGTGTGGGTGAGTTGGTAGGCGGATTGCGGGATAGGGATGACGGTTATGCTTACCGGTGCCTGAAACAGTTGCTGGCCATGAGCGAGGAATCCAGCGCTGTATATGCTTTTTTTGATGTGTTTGTCCAGATGCTTGAAAGCTCCAGTTCCTACATCAGGACCAGGGGCTTTTTGCTTATCTGCGCAAACGCGAGATGGGATTGCGATGATAAAGTAGACAGTATCATAGGGCGGCTATTGCCGCATATCATGGACTCACGGCCCATCGCCGCAAGGCAGTGTATCAAGGCGTTGCCCACCCTTGCCAGGCACAAGCCTGCATTGCGCGGGCAAATTCACGCGGCGCTGCAAGGCGCAGATCCGGGGATATATGCGGACAGCATGCGGTCTTTAGTATACAAAGATATCGCATAAGCAGTGGAAGAAATTGAAAAGCTGATATAGGCAGGTCTGAAAGGTATGAACATGTCTTGCTTTTCTGCGTTCCGCTGCCCTGAATAGCCGGTTTTGCTGTCCCCTCTACTTACCAAGCATTCGTTTTCTATTGATGATAATTTCAAAAAGTTTTACCCGCTAACGAACACATCCGCTTCGACACCGATAGCGAATGGCGTCGACCAAAAAAGACATTCTTTTCGTTCCGCCCGGTGTTGTTTCCGCATAGCCTAATAATGGCTTAAGTGTTTAACACCCGTGCTAAATGGGCGTTGGACAGTGCCAACTGTTAGGGGGAAACCAAATGACGAATTACCGTTTCGGCGGATATAACACGTATAATTCTGTACCGGTTATTACACCCGGTACCGCGACCGTAAGTGGGCAGGTATATGGCGTGAATGGCGCACCCATGTCCAATTACCCCATGAGTTCTGCGGTGAATGGGCAGATGCGGCCGCAGAGCACCACGGATTCATCCGGATACTATTCAGTAACGGTTGCAATCGGCTCAACGGTGACGATCTCGCCGGTGACGAAAGGAGGCATTACCTCGCAGCCGCCGCGCTACACATTTGCCAATATTCTATCGAGCAGCTCTGGCAACAACTTCCGCCTGAGAAGCTCATAATGTGAAATGACAAAGCCTGGCGAAAGCCAGGCTTTTCTGTACGCGTTCCTTGCCTTTACAACGGCCTCTTTGCGGCCATACCGGCCTTCCGGGGGAACCTTACCGGTGTCTCTTCCACCTTTTCCACCACGGCCAGCACATGCTGAAAATCGGCGCGACCCGGCACAGGGGCATCCAGCAGGCGCACCTCGCCGCCGCCAAGCAGCGGCGACACGCGCGCCGCGTCCGCCAGCTCCGCCGCAGCGCCCGGCCCTTTCCAGATGATGCAGCGCCCGCCGACCTTCACCAGCGGCAACATCCACTCCAGCAGCACTGGCAGCGACGCTACCGCACGGCTGACGGCGATGTCATATACCTCGCGATGCGTCCGGGCAAAGTCCTCTGCCCGGGCATGCGCACACTCCGCCGTGAAACCTATGGTGCCAGCGGCATCCCGCAGGAAGTCGATCCGCTTGGCCAGCGCATCCAGCAGCGTCATCGACAGGTCTGGCCTGGCCAACAGCAGCGGCACGCCGGGGAAGCCCGCGCCCGTGCCCACGTCCACCACGCGCGCGCCCTTTGGCAGCAGCGGCAGCGCGGTCAGCGAGTCCAGGTAGTGGCGGTACAGCGCCTCTTCATTGCTGTCGATCGCGGTGAGGTCCATGCGCCGGTTTGCATCTACGAGCGCCGCGTGGAATGCGTCAAAGCGCGCAGCCGCGCCGTCCGGCAGCGGGTGCACGGCCGCGATAGCCTCGCCGATCATGCCCTGTGCAGCATCGCCGCGCCGATGATGCCCGCGTCGTTGCCCAGTTCTGCGATGACCACTTCGCCCGTCGGCAGGCCCTTGAAGAACTTGCCTTCCTCCACCTTGCGCCGCACCGGATCGAGTAGGAACTCGCCCGCCAGCGACACGCCGCCGCCCAGCACGATCAGCTCGGGGTCGAGGAAGCTGATGACCATGATGATGCCGTTTGCCAGGTGCGTGGTATATTCGTCAAACGCCTCTACCCCAGCGGGATCACCCGCGCGCGCCGCGTCGGTGATCGTCTTGGCGCTGATGCGCTCCTCCGGCAGCGCGTGCAGCGCGCTCTCCGGGTGGCGGGCCATCGCTTCCTTGCCGATGCGGATCAGCGCTGTGCCGGATGCGTACCGCTCCAGGCAGCCGCGCGCGCCGCAGGTGCAGAGGATGCCATCCTGCTTGTACATCACATGCCCCAGCTCGCTGCCCACGCCGTGCGCGCCGGACCATATTTTCCCGCCAATGACGATGCCGCCGCCCAGGCCAGTGCCGAGCGTCAGGAAAACGCTGCTGTTCGCGCGGCGGCTCACGCCCGCGATTGCTTCGGCAAAGCCCGCGACGGTGGCATCGTTGTCGCCGTAGACCGGCACGTCGATGTACTTCTGCATTTCGGCCCTCAGCGGCACATTGTGCCAGCCGAGGTTTGTGCAGAAGACGACCACGCCCGCTTCCTTATCAAAGAAGCCCGGCACGCCTACGCCGATGGACGCCACGTCCCCGGGGGTGAGGTCCGCTTTGGCAAGCGCGTCCAGCGCGGTCTCCGCCATGTCGCGGATGACTTCGCCATATGGGCGCTGGGCCAGCGTGGGGCGCTGGCTCTTTGCGAGAATCTTGCCATGCCCATCCACCACGCCCGCGGCGATGTTCGTGCCTCCCAGGTCAATGCCGATGGTTACCATGTTCAGATGCCCCCTTTGGCCATATCCATCAGGCGGTTATCCAGCGACTCGGCGGCGTTATAGCCCAGGCGGCGCAGCTGATAGTTGCGCGCGGCGACTTCCACGACGATCGCCAGGTTCCGGCCCGGCTTTACCGGCAGCAGGATTCGCGGCACCTTCACATCCAGTATCTCGGTGTATTCCTCCACCAGACCCAGGCGGTCGTACTCACGCTCCTTCACCCAGTGCTCCAGGTGGATCACGATGTCGATCGTCTTGGTGCGGATGACCGAGCCGATGCCGTACATCGCGCGGATGTCGATGATGCCGATGCCGCGAATTTCCATGAAGTAGCGCACCATCTCCGGCGCCTCGCCGGTGAGGCGGTTTTCGGTGACACGGACGACCTCGACCACGTCGTCGGCGACGAGCTGATGCCCGCGCTTGATCAGTTCCAGTGCCGACTCGCTCTTGCCCACGCCCGAGTCGCCCGTCAGCAGCACGCCTACGCCGTGTACGTCGATCAGCACGCCGTGGATCGTCTCGCGCTTGGCGAGCATGCGGTTGAAGTAGAGAATGGCGGCGGACTGGAAGCGCGTGGTGATCATGCCCGAGCCGTAGACGGGCACATCGTGCCTGCGCGCCAGCGCGGCGATGTCCTCGGGGCATTCCAGGTCGCGGCAGATAATGACGCACGGCATCTCATAGCTGAAGTATTCCGCAAGGCGCTCGGCGCGGACTTCGGGCTCCAGCGTGTCCAGATAGGAAATCTCCGCCATGCCCAGAATCTGCATGCGGTCGTTGGCGAAGAACTGAAAGTGACCGGAAAACTGTAGACCGGGCCGGTTCTGGTCAGATGAGGTGAACAGGAGTTGCCGCCGCTGGGTGGGCACGATGGTGTTGAGGCTGAGCGCCTCTACCATTTTGAGTTCGTCAATGAGCATATGTTTCCTCCGGAATCAATTGATCAAGTAGACGGGCGAGGCCGTCTTCATTGTTGGTGTAGTCGCCGGTATGCCAGCACTCGGCCTTGACCTCGTCCCGTGCGTTTTTGACGGTGACGGGCAGCTTCGACCAGCGCAGCATCGTCAGGTCGTTGAGCGAGTCCCCGGCGCAGAGGGTGGTCTCCGGCGCGATGCCAATCAGCTTCTCAAGCTGCTGGCAGGCGTTGCCCTTGGTGGCCAAGGGCGATGTAACTTCGATAAAGTACGGCTTGCTGGTGGTGATGGACAGCGCATCCCCGAACACCGCGCGCGAGGCCGCGATCAGCCCGGGCACGTCGCTAGGCTCCGCCATTCCCAGGAGCTTCGGTGCGGGGGCATCCACGAAGTCCGATAGCCTCATCCCGGCCTCTTTACCCTCAATGCCGCTGGAGCGCCCGTACTCGTCGCTAAGCGCACAGCGCTTCTCATAGTACCAATCATCGCCCAGATAATACTGCGCATAGATGCCCCGGTCTTCAAACCAGCGCAGCGCCTCGCGCGCGAGATCCGTATCAATCTCCGTAGCATGCAAAATCCTGTCTGTCTTCCCATCAACAATGTGCGCCCCGTTAAAGCCCACATACGGGTAAGGCGAGCCAATCTGCCGCGCATAAGGCCGCACCGAAGCGGCACTGCGCCCCGAAGCCAGCACCACAATGACGCCCTGCGCGATAAGCCGCCTCAGCGTCCTTTCCGTGCGCTCGCTCAGCCGGTGCTGGCTGTCGAGCAAAGTATCATCCAGATCAGAGACAATAGCGCGAATGGTAGGTTGCATAAGCCCAAACCTTTCTCAAAAGCAGTCGAGGGGAGGACGCCAGGGGGACGTTGTCCCCCTGGACCCCCTACCAAAGGGCCTTGCCCTTTGGAAACCCAACATTTCGCCTCACGGCGGGAAGTGTATCGATAATAAAACAGATCCCACCCGCCCGCAGGCGAAATGCTGGAGGTCCAGGAGGCAAGGCCTCCTGGCAGGGGTCAAGGGGACAGAGTCCCCTTGCGTTCCCCCCCGTTCCCCACGCATCTTTTTCACCCCTAAATATACCGCAAAATTATGATTTGCGCAATCCCGCGGGTTATCGTATAATGTGTGTTCGTGATAGGCGGGGAGGGTGTCGAATGGCGCGGGTAGCATTGGTGGCAGGGGCGTCGTCGGGACTTGGCCGCGCGGTCGCGGAACGGCTTGCGCGCGATGGTTTCACGGTGTTTGCCGGGGCACGCTCGTTTGGCCGGGAAGGCGCGAATCCGCCCGAAGGATGTACGCCCATCGCGCTGGATGTGACGGATGCTCAGTCGGTGTCGGCTTGTGTCGATACCGTGCTGGCGAAAACCGGCCGCATTGACGCGCTGGTACAGTGCGCCGCGTTCCTGACGCTGGGCTCGTGCGAGGAAACGTCCGTTGACGAGCTGCGCGCGGTGATGGAGACCAACTACCTGGGCATGGCGCGCACGGTACAGGCCGTGCTGCCCGCTATGCGTGCCCAGGGGGGTGGCCACATTGTGTTGTTTTCGTCGCTGAACGGGCGGTTTGCTGTGCCGTTCCAGGGGGCGTATACCGCGTCCAAGCATGCGATCGAAGGGTTCGGCGAGGCGCTGGCAATGGAAGCCAGCCGTTTTGGCGTTTCTGTGACGCTGGTGGAACCGGGGGATTGCCGCAGTGGATCGGATGCGTACCGGACCCATGCGGCCGGATCGCAGGGTTCCGCGTCGGTATACCGTCCTTATTACGAGGCCGCCACCCGCAAAATCCATCGGGATGAGACGGGCGGCATGCCGCCTGAAAAGGTGGCACGGGCCGTGTCCCGCGCGCTCACGCGGCGGCGCGCGCCCGCGCGGGTTGTCGTCGCGCGCATTGACCAACGGCTTGCACTTTTGGCACATACGCTGTTGCCCGGCAATCTTTTTTTTCGTTTGATCCGGTGGTATTACGCGCCATGACGGCGGGAATTTCTTCGAATTCGCGCTGTAGAAGGAGATTTGTCCATGACGAGAAGCGAAAAGCGCGCCTTTCTGGAAAAAGACCTGTCGTTGCGCGGTTTCTTTGAAACCATCTGCTCCCATGGAGAGGACACGGCGGCGATCTGGCTGGACGGGGGCGAAGAACGCTCTTATAGCTTTAACGGCCTGCGCGAGCGCGCGACGGCTTTGGCCGAGCGCGTAATCACGCTTGGCTTCGGCATAGAGGATGGCTGGGTCGGCCTGGCGGTGGATACCTGCCCCGACTGGCCGGTGATGCTCTGGGGCCTGGCGATGGCCGGGCGCAAGCCCATCCTGATCGACCCTTCGCTGGACGACGCGCCCATCGAGCATCTGCTCTGGCAGGCTGGCGCGACCGCGCTGATCGCCCGCCGCCAGCGGAGGCTGCCCTCGCACATCCAGCAGGCAGATCCCGAGACGCTGCTTTCCGCCGCGCCGCCCTCGCCCGGGTTTGCACCCCGCTGGGTGGACAACCTGGCGCTGTGCACCTCCGGCACCACGGCCACCTCGCGCGTATTCGTCTACAACGGGCGTTCGCTTGCCATGCAGGCGCTGGGCCTGCTGAACGAACAGAAAAACCATCCGATCGTCAAGGAAAGCTGCGGCCCGCTGAGGACGCTGTGCTTCCTGCCACTTAACCATATCTTCGGCCTGATTACGAATGTCGTGTGGACGACGTTTATGGGCTTCCCACAGGTGTACCTGAAAGACCGCTCACCGCAGACGATTCTGGAGACGTGCCGCCACTGCAAGGTGGAGGTGATCACGGCGGTGCCGCTGCTGGTCAACAATGTCGCCGTCACACTGCAAAAGCGCGTCGCCAAGGAGTCCGCGGGCAAGCGCGCCGCGTTCTCGGCGATGAGCTGGCTGTCGCTGCGCACACAGGCCGTCTGGCCCATGGGCGGACTTCGCCTGGGGCGCAAGCTGTTCCATAGTGTCAACCAGAACCTGTTCGGCGATTCGCTGAAGCTGGTGGTCGTCGGCGGAAGCCATACCCCGCGCGAGTACGCCAAGACGTTCAACGCGCTGGGCTATGCGGTGATCGTAGGCTTCGGCATGACCGAGGTGGGCGTCACGTCCGTGGAAGCGCGCCTGAGCCTGAAAAGCCGCCTGACCGGCAGCGTCGGCTGGCCACTGTCCATTTCTGAGTATAAGCTTCAGCCCGATGGCGAGGACAAGAACCGGGGCGAATTGTTCATCCGCACCGAGGCGCGGCATATCGCCCAACTGGTGGATGGCAAGCTGCTGCCCGCCGCGGTAGACGCAGAGGGCTGGTATGAGACCGGCGACGTGGTGCGCATCGGCAAGCGTGGCCGCATGTATGTCGAGGGACGCACGAAGGACGTGATCATCGGCGAGTCGGGCGAGAATGTTTACCCGGACGAGCTGGAGGATACGTTTGCGGGTGTTGAGGGCGCAGACCAGCTGTCCGTGCTGGGCACCAAGGCCGAAAGCAGCCCTTATGACGTAACCACCCTGGTGATGAACGTCGGTGAGCGCTATAGTGACGAAAAGTTCCTGCTGGAACTGGCGCAGCGCGTGGCGCAGCGGAACCGCACGCTCACGCCCATCAAGCGGGTGAAGCTGGTCATCGCCACGCCCGAAGCGCTGCCCGTGGTCAACGGCATCAAGGTCAAGCGCATCGCGCTGCGCACGATGATCGAGCAGCACAAGATGGCCTACCGGGCGATTACCGCGCAGGGCGTCACCGAGAGCGTGGCCGAAAGCGACGCGCCGCAGAAGATCGAAACGCTGCCCGAACCCGCGCAGACCCCGTCCGACCTGATGATGGATGAGGTGCGCGAGAAGGTGCGCGCCTGCTTTGCCGAAGTGCTGGAGATGGATGTGCAGAATATCGGGTACGATGCGCACTTCGTCGACGAGCTGGGCGGCGACAGCCTGCAGAGCCTGGGCGTGTCGCTGAAGGTCGAGGAGATCTTCGGCGTGATCATCCCCACCGAGGACTATACCAAATGCACCACCGTGAACGACCTCTCCGCCGTGGTATACGCGCTGATGCAGGGCTACGGCCCGTTCAGTGCCGAAGCCGTGCGTGATGAGAATGCCGAAATCAAGCCGATCACCCGCTTTGAGGATACGCCGGAGTTTGCCGCGTTCCAAAAGCGCCTTTCCGGCATGGAAGGCCAGCGGAACCCGTATTTCGTCTGCCACGAGTCGCCGCTGCGCGATACGTCGCTGATGGACGGGCACGAGGTGCTCAACTTCGGCTCCTATAACTATGTGGGAATGTCCGGTCGCCCGGAGGTGATGGAGGCCGCGAAAGCCGCCATCGACAAGTACGGCACCTCCGCCAGCGGTAGCCGCTTGCTCGCGGGCGAGAAGTCGCTCTACCAGGAGCTGGAGCGCGAGATCGCCGAGTGGAAGCATGCCGAGGACGCGCTGGTGCTCGTGGGCGGGCACTCCACCAACGTCACCATCGTGGGTAACTTCTGTGGCAAGGACGACCTGATCGTCTATGACGCCATCTCGCACAACTCGGTGCAGGAGGGCTGCCGCCTGTCCGGCGCGACGAGCAAGCCGTTCCCCCACAACGATGTGGAGGCGCTGGAGAGCATCCTGCGCACGCAGCGGCATAAGTTCGCGAAGGTGCTGATCATCGTCGAAGGCGCGTACAGCATGGACGGCGACATCGCGCCGGTGCCTGCGTTTGTCGCGCTGAAAAAGCAGTACGGCTGCTTCCTGATGGTCGACGAGGCGCACTCCGCATGCGTCATTGGGCGCACAGGCGGCGGTGTTGATGAATACTTTAATCTGTCCCCGGATGATGTGGATATCAAGATGGGTACGCTATCCAAGGGACTGGGCGCGTGCGGCGGGTACCTCGCCGGGCGCCGGGTGCTCATCGAGTACCTGCGCTACAACCTGCCCGGGTTCGTCTTCTCCGTGGGCATTTCGCCGCCGCTGGCGGCTGCGACGATGGCATCGATCCGCGCGCTGCGCACCCACCCGGAGATTATGGAAAGCCTGGCCAGGAACATCCGCGTGTTCATTGAAGAGGCGCACAAGCGTGGCCTGAACACGTGTCTGGCCAAGGAAACGGCCATTGTGCCGATCCTGGTGGGCCGGGATGAGGATGCGTTCGTGCTCTCCACGGCGCTGGGCGATATGGGCGTGTTCGTACCGCCCGCTGTTTACCCCGCGGTACCCAAGAACAAGGCGCGCCTGCGTTTCTGCGTGATCTCCGAGCATAGGCCCGAGCAGATCATCCACGCGCTGGACCTGTTGGTCAAGGTGGCCGCAGAGCTGAATATACCGCTGCCCAAACAGTAACAGGGGCGTATATTATACCTTTCCTGCCAGGGGCGGGGAAGCGCAATTCCAAGGAGGTTGTTGGCAATGGAAAGTAATCTGGGTGTCTTGTTGCCGGAAATGCGGCTGGACTTCTGGGACGCGCTGTGGCATGGCCAGATCGGCAATCCCAGCGCGCTGAGCCGCAGACTTACGGTGCTGAAGCTGCCGGTGGGCGCGGATACGCCGTGCTGCCGTTGCGTGCTTCGGCTCAAGCACGGGGATGCGTACCTGGACCACATCTGGCGCTACGGGCGTGACCGCCTGCGCGTGGCGGTGGGGAACCTGCTGCCGGGCGAGGAGGATGGCGTGCTCTACGGGGTGTGCCGCCTGACACCGAAGCATGTGTACATCCTGGCCTGCGCGATGAACGGCATGACCGTGGCCGAACTGGAAGCGCGCGCCGAGGCCGACATCGGCAGGCTAATCGACTCGCTGGAACAGTATCTGGATCTGGAGAGCGAGCTGAAGGAGATCGTGCCGGTGGATTCGCTGACGAAGATGGCCGCTCTGGTGGAGACCGCAGGGATATAAAAAAGCACAAGGGGGCGAAATGCCCCCTTGCGCTTTGGCTGCTTACAGTACCCCCAGATGCTCCAGCAGTATCTTCAGCCCAATCAAAATCAGGATCGCCCCACCGGCGATCTCGGCCCATTGCTTCAGCTTTGCGCCAAATTTGCTGCCGATCACCACGCCTGCCAGCGAGATGACGAACGTTGTCATGCCAATCAGCGTGACCGATGGCACAATTGACACTGCCAGAAACGCGAACGTGATGCCCACCGCCAGCGCATCGATGCTGGTGGCGACCGCGAGCACGGTCAGTTCCTTCAGGCTGATTTTTGTTGCCGTCTCGCAGGCGTTCACTTCATCATCGCCATGCAGTGCTTCCCATAGCATTTTCCCGCCGATAAACACAAGCAAACCGAACGCGATCCAGTGGTCCACCGCGGTGATATACTGCTCAAACTGGCGGCCCAAGGCCCAGCCGATCAGCGGCATAGCGGCCTGAAACACGCCAAAAAACAGCGCGATCAACGCGCCCTGTTTCAGGTCCAGGCGGCGCATGGACAGCCCTTTGCACAGCGCCACCGCGAACGCATCCATCGACAGCCCCACGGCGATCAGGAACAGTTCTACAAATCCCATCTCACAGCTACTCCCACGTAATTCCCGCCATTGTGCCACAGTGTTATGATGTATGTCAAGGGCGAAGTGGAGAGAACGGGGAGTAGGAGGAACGGGGGGACGGGAGGACGGCCTCCGGCGGCCCAAGGGCTCTGCCCTTGGGGAACCCGGGAAGGGCTTTACCTTTTCCAAACCCATGACTGCTCACGCAGGGGTGGATTGATTTTTATTAAAAGATCAGCCCCTGCGTGAGCAGTGTTGGGTTTCCAAAGGGCAAGGCCCTTTGGCGAGGGGTTCAGGGGAGCAGAGCTCCCCTGGCGTCTCCCCGTTCTTCTCCCCTCCCGCACGATTTCCTTCGCGTTCTCCCCACGTTCCCCCTTGACAAATCCGTTTTGTTAAGTTTAGAATGGGGACAGTTCTAGTACGTGAAAAGGAGGCATCGCAATGAGATTCCCCATCTCTCAAGAAATGCAGATGCCCATGTGCGGGATGTTTCGTTCCGCACTATTTTGCGTATCGCGAACGCCGTGAAATCGGCGCGGGAGCCAAGACGCTCTGCTTCGTGAGACGCGAAGCAGGGTGTTTTTTTCAGGAATTTTTCATGAATTCTGCATCGAAAGAGAGGAGAACCCGAGCATGTCCAAGGAACTAGGCTTCAGTACGTTACAGGTGCGCGCGGGCTACGAGACGGAAAAGACGACCGGCGCGTTTGTGCCGCCGATCTATCAGACCGTGGGGTACGAGTTTGAGGGGATTGACGACGCGGTCGACCAGTTCAGCCTGGCGAAGCCCGGCAGCATTTACACGCGCCTGGGCAACCCGACCACTGCTGTGCTGGAAAAGCGCATCTGCGCGCTGGAAGGCGGCGTGGGCACGGTGTGTTTCGCGTCGGGCATGGCGGCGATCGTGGCCGTCATTCAGAACATGGCCGAGTCCGGCAGCGAAATCATCTCGATGTCGACCATCTACGGTGGCACGCACACGCTGCTGTTTGACCGGTTTGAGCGCCGGTATGGCATTCGCGTCCACCAGGTGAACATTGAGAACCTGGACGAGCTGCGTGCCGCGATCAATGACAAGACCCGCTGCGTGTACCTGGAGACGCTGGGCAACCCGCTGATCAACGTGCCGGATTTTGAGGCCGTGGCCGAGGTTGCGCATGCCGCCGGGCTGCCCGTCATCGCGGACAACACGTTCGGCACACCGTACCTGATCGACCTGAAGAAGCATGGCATGGACTTCACGATCCATTCGCTGACCAAGTACATCGGCGGGCACGGAAACACCGTTGGTGGCAGCGTAACGGATCTGGGCACCTTCTCTTTCAAAAGCAACCCGCGCTTTGCCGAGTTCAACGAGCCGGACAACTCCTACCACGGCCTGACCTATGCGGATATCGGCCCGATCGGGTTCATGGCAAAGCTGCGCGCGGGTTTCCTCCGCGACACGGGCGCGTGCCTCGCGCCGATCAGTGCGTTCCTGCTGTTGCAAGGCCTGGAGACGCTCAGCCTGCGCATGGACCGCCACAGCCAGAACACCGCGAAGATCACTGCGTGGCTGTCCGGTCACGACTGCGTGGAATGGGTGAACTACCCTGGCCTGCCCGGCGACAAGTACTACGAGCGCGCGCAGAAGTATTTCCCGCGCGGCGCGGGCGGCATCTTCACCTTCGGCATCAAGGGTGGCCTGGAGGCGGGCAAAAAGTTCATCAGCGCGCTGGAGCTATTCTCCTTTGTGGCCAACGTATCCGACGTGCGGTCCATGGTGGCGCACCCGGCCAGCACCACGCACTCGCAGCTATCCGAAGACGCGATGAAGCACGCGGGCATTACGCCTGGCATGGTGCGGGTTTCGGTTGGCATTGAGGATGTCGAGGATCTGATCGCCGATTTGGAGCAGGCGCTGCAGGCTTCGAAGGGGTGAGGCGGGGAGGGGAACGCTGGGGGACGCTGTCCCCCAGGCCCCCTGCCAGGAGGCGTGCCTCCTGGACCTCCAATGTTTCGCCTGCGGGCGGGTTGGGATCAACTATTCCTTATCATCCCTGCTGTCCTTTCGGGCGGTAGGGTTTCTTTTCGTCCGTTAGTTCCAGCGGGAAGTCGATGCTGGTGCCGTACAGGCGCACAACATGCCTCAGAAATAAAACCGCAGCAGCCTCGTCTTGGAATACGCGCCCGCGCTTTCCATGCTCTTTTTTGAGTTATGGTTGTAATACCAGCAGCCGGAGAACGCCTTGCATCCCTTGTCCTCGGCGATATGTTTCAGGCCCTGGAGGATGTTCGCCGCGAACCCCTGGCAGCGCTCGGCCTCGATCACGTACATGCCGATGCTGGCGATGTCCTTCAAAACCCGACCATACTCAATGACGCCAAAGCCGATGATCCGGCCTTCGCTGCGGGCAATATAGAGTGCAAGGGAAGTCGATCCTGCCCGGATGCTCTTGATTTCACCATCCAGAAACGTTCCGGAGAGCTTAAGTGTTTCGTAGTCCCTGTCCACATCGGCAAGCGCTAGCTGGACTGCCTTCTGCCGCTCCTGGGGGATTTCTTTGTCGGTGTAAATCGAGAAGTACGCCTGCTTCTCCATCCGTGCAAAGTCATCCACGCAATGGCTCAGGAAGAATTCATCGCCTGTGGCGACCATCGCGTTTGTCACGGATTCATACTTTTTAACGCGGGCAAACAGCGCTTGCGCCTGGTTTGCATACAGAGCAAACACGCGGAACAGCATGATGGTCGACTTATCGTGGATCGCGAAATAGCCCGCAACATCGCCTCCGCAGACCATCTTGTAATGGCGGCTTGTCAGGACATGATCCTCCCAGAACGATTCGACCGTGATGCGGTCCGCGATCAGGTCGCGCTCGACGAGCGGGTGGATTTCCTCCCAGGCGCAGGGGAAGAACTGGATTTCGTCGTGGTTTTTCAAGGCAGTGTCCTCCTGAAATGCATAGTCTTCATGGGATGAAAAGTCCCCTCACAGTTTCTTCAACACGCCGAAGCTATCCGCCTCCGCCTCCCCCGTCTCAGGGTTCATCGGGCTATGGATATTGTAAAGGTACCCGGTCTCGCCGTACCTGCCCAGCGATTTCTCATCGAAGTGCGCGGCGTCCATGCAGACGTTTTTCACCACCGCACACATCACAACATGCCTATCGCCGTCGACAATTTCCTTTTCCCAGAGGTATTCGCACTCCAGGTTGAGGAAGCATTCCTTGATTCTGGGGGCGTTGACAGTGGTGGCCTTCTCGGCGGTCAGCCCGGAGAGGGTGATCTCGTCATCATCAAACTTGTTGTTCTCGATTGTCTTCATGCACCGGTCGATGCAATCCGCCGACGGGAAGTTGATGACCAGTTCGCCGGTTTCCTTGATCGACTCGTACATGTGCTTGCCTTTGCTGACGAACGCCATGATGCAGTAAAAGTGCGCGTCATCGCCGACGAACGTTGCCCAGGACTGCATGCAGGCGTTGGGCAGGCCGTTTGATTTGTAGGTTGTTACGACAAACAGCGGCGACGGGATGGCGGTAACAAAATCGATCCAGGAAAATCCGTACTCGGAGTGTTTCGCTGTTTCGGGGCGGGAGCTGTACTCTTTTTTCATTTGGATGCGACCTTTCTGTGCAAAATAGGCTTAGCGTCGCTTTGTAGACTTCTCATTGCCGTGCTTGAAGTGGCCCGTCGCCTTTGCCATGATCAGCTGGGCGTCCTTGCCGTCCGCGCCATCCATCTCTGCGATGAAACTCTCGGCCTTGCTGCCGCTCAGGGTGGTGATTTGTTTTCCATGCCAGGAGATAAAGACCTTTTTGTCTTTTGTTATCCGGCAGGTGAAAACTTCCTCGTCGAGCTTGCCGCGCTTATCGACAGAGTTACCCATCTGGTTGCTCCTGTTCAGAGTATCCTTTGATGTAGGAAAAGAAATCATCCTTGTTGTACTCGCTTAGAACAAAACTGTTCATGGGTTTGTGGTGCTCTGCCATGTCAATAATCTTATCGCCAATTTCAATAGGGGTTTGCTTATCCGAACAAATGCGGAACTCATTTGGCAATGTCTTTCTGCTTTTGATCAACCGATTAATTGCCATAGACTCTTCATAATTTCTGTAATCGTTGCCACCATTCCTGTTCAGTATCCTTTCTTTGAGTACCTCATCGTTTTCAGCGTAAAGCGTGATTATGGCATAGCTGCAATCTTCAAAAACGGTGGGAATATCCAGCAGCCTTGCGTCGCTCAAATCGGTCAGAACAACATTTTCATATCCATGCCGCTTGTAGTTCTTGCAAACAAGGATCAGGTTTTCAAAGCTGAGCTGCTCTTCCTCGCTCTGCGATATGCGTGTATGGGGATTTAACTTAGTAAACTCAGGAATCCAACCAAACTCAAACCAAGGCACACCAAGTTTTTCATGGAGGTATGTCGCAACGGTTGTCTTTCCTGTTCCGGGCGCACCCGCCAGTACGATAAAGTCCGTGACAATCCCCTGCCTTCCCTACTCACTCCAGTTAAACTGTTCCTCAGGGATGCCCAGCGCACGGCAATACGCCAGGACCTCTTCTTTTTCCTCAACATTCCCGATCTCATATTGCAGCACTTTGTTTCTGAAAACAATAAACTTTATGTTTCCAGACTTCATATCGGCAAACCAGCCATCCATGATGATATCCGCGAGCCGCTGCGGAAAACGTTCATCCTCCGAATGGAAGAAAACCATGGTCCAGTACCTGATGGTATCATTCGTTTTCCAGATCGCGACTTTGTCGATGACCAGATAATCCAGCAATGCCTCATCGGTCAGCGTTTCTTTGATGATCGCGCCTTCGTACATGTCGTTCATCCCCTCGTCATCAGCGCCACGCACTCCACATGCCCCGTCCACCCGAACATATCCACCGGCTGCGCGCGCTCCAGCCTATACCCATACTCCGCAAGCCCCTTCACATCGCGCGCCAATGTCGCCGGGCTGCAGCTGACATACACAATCCGCTTCGCGCCAGCCCGTCCCACCGCAGCCAGCGCCGCGGGTTCGCAGCCCTTGCGTGGCGGGTCCAGCACGATTATGTCCGGCGCACCGCTCTTCTCCAGCAAGTTGGACAGCACCATCTCCGCCGCGCCCGCGACGAACGAAACATTCTCCACCCCGTTCCGGGCGGCATTCTCCCGTGCATCGGCCACCGCATCCTCCACAATCTCCACGCCCGTCACGTGCGCAGCCCGAGCGGCCAGCGGCAGTGTGATCGACCCGCAACCGCAGTACACGTCCCACACGCGCTCCGCGCCGGTCAGCCCCGCATAGTCCAGCGCCACCGCATATAGCCGCTCGGCCTGCGTCCGGTTCACTTGGAAAAAAGTGCGCGGTGACACGCGCATCGCATACCCTGCAATCTCGTCGGTCAGCGCGTCCTCACCCCAAAGGGTGCGCAGCCTCTCGCCCAGGATCACATTGGTGCGCTTGTTATTCTCGCAAACGACCACCAACCGCAGTCCCGGCGCAGCCTCCCGCGCGCGCTCAATCAGCCCGCCGCCCTTGGGCAGCGTGTTCCCGTTGATCACCACGACCAGCATCGACGAGCCATCCTTTGCCTCGCGCGTCATTACATGGCGAACCAGCCCCTTGTGCGCAGCCTCGTCATATGGCGCAATGCGCTCTTCAACCATCCACCGCCGGACGGCGCCGACGAGCGCGTCACTCTGCTCGGACTGTAAAAGGCACCCACCCGGCGCATCGACAATATCATGGCTGCGCGCGGCAAAACAGCCAATGCGTGGCGCACCCACCGCTCCGCCGACCGGGAAGGCCCCTTTGTTGCGATAGCGCCAAGGCTCCTCCATGCCAATCGTCTCCCACACATCCGGCGCGGAAACCCCGCCGATGCGCTCCAGACAATCCACAACCTGCTGCCGCTTGTGCGCGAGTGTCGCCGCATAGGAAAGGTGCTGCGCCGTACACCCGCCACAGCGCGGATAATACGGACACGGCGGCGCCGCCCGATCCGAACTTTCCCCACCGCGCGAAACCAGCCGCCCCACCGCATAACTCGATGTCACCTTGATAATCCGCGCGACGATCTCCTCACCCGGCAAAGCGCCCGGCACGAAAACGACCTGCCCCTCATGTCGGCAAACCCCTTCAAACTCCGCACCCAGGCCCGTGCAAACAAGCCCAATCTCCTGATTCTTCACAATCATGTCGTAACCCCAAAAGGTTTTCTTTTGCTTCTTTTCTTTTTTCTAAAAGAAAAGAAGGGTACCTAGCCCTTCGTTTTCCCGTATGCTTCCCTAGAAGATTGCCTCCACAAAATCCGCCGCGTCAAAGGCCTGCAGATCGTCGCTCCCCTCGCCCACGCCCACGTACCAGACGGGCACGTCCAGCTCCGAGCGGATGGCCACGGCGATGCCGCCCTTGGCGGTGCCGTCCAGCTTGGTGAGGACGATGCCGTTGATCTCCGCGACCTCCTGGAACACCTTGGCCTGGTTGAGGCCGTTCTGGCCGGTGGTCGCATCGATGACGAGCATGGAGCGCATGTCGGCCTCCGGATACTCGCGCCGGATGATCTTGGTGATCTTGCCCAGCTCGTCCATCAGGTTTTTCTTGTTGTGCAGACGGCCGGCGGTGTCGATGATCAGCAGGTCGGCATTCTTCGCCTTCGCGGACTCGATCGCGTCGTAGACGACGGCGGCAGGGTCGGCGCCCTCGGCATGGCGCACTAGCGGCACACCGGCCCGGTCGGCCCACACCTGCAGCTGATCGGCCGCTGCGGCGCGGAACGTATCGGCCGCGGCGAGCATCACGCCGTGCTGCGCATTCTTGAAGCGCAAAGCCAGCTTGCCGATCGTCGTGGTCTTGCCCACGCCGTTGACGCCGACAACCAGCATCACCATCGGCCACTTCAGCGGCGGACGGGCGGAGGACATCTTCTCCTTGAGCACGGTCTTGAGCACGTCGCGCGCCTTCTCCGGATCGTCGATGCGCGCCTCGCGCACCCGCTTTTTCATCTCGGAGACGATTTCCTCGCTCGTCTTCACGCCCACATCCGCCATGACGAGCACATCGGTCAGGTCCTCGTAAAAATCGTCGTCCAACTCGCGATAGTTGTGAATAAGCTGGTCCACGCGCCCGGAAACCGACTCGCGCGTCTTGGTTAGCCCTTCCTTCAGCCGCGAAAAGAAACCGGCCATGGTATGCCCTCCTTCTTCCGGCGCGAATTCGAAGATATCGCGCCATAAGGGGATTTCGTCAGAAATCCCTACTTTATACCGCGCCAAAGCCTCGCAGGTAGTGCAGGTTCTGTATGATCAGGTTGCCCATCCACCAGCGGCGGCTGACGGCCCATTCGTCCGGATGTTCGCTCCAGCGCCAGTAAACTGGCCAGGTTCCCTCGGGCGATAGCGTCTCCAACAGATACTGAACCTCCCGCTCGGCCAGATCGCTCACAGCCTGACAGAAGGGGTCTTCCCGCGAAGCAACATACTTCGATGGCCGGGCGGTGTACCCCGTCCACTTGTCGATGTCCGTCTCGACAAGCCCGCCAACAAGCCCCGCAATGTGTGCCCGCAGCGCAGCCACATCGACCAGCGCCTCCCGCCCAGCGGCGGCAAGCCAGCCCAGCAGCCTGATGTAGCAGCCAAGCCCCTCGGGGTCCTCTTTCTCACTTGTGAGCAGCGCCTGCATCGCCGCGCGGCAAAGCGCCTCGCCCTGCGCCAGCAGCGCAGTGCCCGCACCCGCAAACCGCACAATGAACCCCGCCAGCGCTACAGTCGGATTGTAGCCCCACTGTGCCTGCACGTCCTCGCTATACCCCCACCAGGGCGCACGCGGGAAATCATTGTTCGTGGGCACCGAGGCCATCCATAGCCCACCCTGGAAATCCGCGCCGCTGTCCAGATACCGCAAAATCCCCTGCACAACGGGATGCTCGCCATCCGCCCAGCCAACTTCATAAAGCATCTCAGTAGCATCCCAGGTCTGTATCGGCGAGCTGTTCGGGTTCCACGAGTCCGCCTCCAGCGCATGCCCGAACCCGCCATCGGCATTCTGATAAAACGCAAGCGCCCGGATCACATCCTCAGCGCTCCCGCCCTCAAAATGAAACCGATAACGCGCCAAATCAACAGGCCGTGCATTGCGGTACATCCATCCCTGTATAGCGCCAAACTGCCCCTCACTCAGCCTCATTCGTACCTCCCCGCCCGCAGGCGAAATTGGGTTTCCAAAGGGTCAATGACCCTTTGGCCGGGGGTCCAGGGGACAGGCAGCCCCCTGGCGTTCCTTTCGTTCCCTACGCCCCTACCTCCGCCAGCTTCACCGAAACCATCCGCGACACGCCCTTCTCCTCCATCGCCACGCCGTACAGCGCCTGGCAGCGCTCCATGGTGCCCCGGCGGTGGGTGACGACGACGAACTGCGTGTTCTTGGCGAACTCGTTGAGGTAGTCGGCAAAGTTGGCGACGTTCGCCTCGTCCAGCGCGGCCTCGATTTCGTCCAGGATGCAAAACGGCGTGGGCTTGAGCTGCAGCATCGCAAAGAGGATCGCGATGGCGGTCAGCGCCCGCTCGCCGCCCGAAAGCAGTGTTAAAAGCTGTAGCTTCTTGCCCGGCGGCTGCGCGATGACGTCGATGCCGCAGTTGAGGATATCGGCCTCGTCGGTGAACTTCAGCTCCGCTTTGCCGCCGCCAAAGAGCAGCGCAAACGCCTTGCCAAAGTACTCGTTGAGCTGGATGAACTGTTTGCGGAAGCGGCGCTCCATCTTCACCAACAGCTCCCGGATGATGTTCTCCAGGTCGCCCGCCGCCTTGACCAGGTCCTGCTTCTGCGCGTCGAGCAGGTCAAAGCGCTCCTTGGTGATGCGGTAATCCTCCACCGCGTTGACGTTCACGCCGCCCATCTGGCGGATTTCCGCACGGATGGACGCAATCGTCTTCTCGCTCTCGCGCAGGTCGAAATCCTCCCGCTGGTACTCCTGCGCGCCCGCGTAGGTCAACTCGTACTCCGACCAGATGCGGTCTTGCAGGTTCTTCAGATCGTTCTGCGCGCGCACCAGCAACAGTTCGGTGCGGTGGCGCTTGTCCCCCGCGATGGATACCGCGGAGCGCAGTTCCTCCAGCCGCGTGGTGACGGCGCGGTCGCGCTTCAAAAGCGCCTGCCTGCGCGCGGCGTGCTCGGATTGCTCCGTGCGGCGCACGTCCAGCTCGGCGGCGCGTGTCTCGCGCTCTTCCTCGCCCTCAGCCAGATGCGCCCGGTCGCGCAGCAGCGACTCGGCGCGCTCGCGCAGTTCCTCTTCCCGGCGCTCCTTGCGGCGGGAAAGGCTGCCTTCCTCCAGGCGCAGGCGGTCGCCCTCCCTCCGGGCGGCGTCCAGCTCGCGCTCCTGTGCGGCGACTGTGACATGCGCGCGCGTGGATTCCTCGCGCAGCGCCTCCAGCCGCTCGCGCGCGGCGAACAGCTCCTGCTGCATCTGCGCAGTCTGCGCGTGCATGCCGGCCTGGTCGGTCTCTCCACCGTCCTGGTCGGCCTGCGCGCGGGAAAGTTGCTCGTCGATGTCGGCCAGGTTCGTGCGAATCTGGTCGGCAAGCAGCTCCGCCTGCTCCTGCCGCTGGTCGTGCGCAGCCAGCTCCGCGCGGGCGTTTGACGTGCGCTCGGTCTCGCGTGCGACGGCAATCTCCGCTTGGTGTGCGCGGTCGAACAGCTCGTTCCGGCGGCGCTTGGCATCGGCGCGCTCGCCATCCAGCGCGTCCAAACGGCCCTGCAGCGATGCCAGCTCCTTCACGAGCGACGCGACAAGCGCCTCGTGCTCCTGAATCTCCCGCTCGCGCGAGAGCAGGCTGGTCATCCGCGACTGCACCGATCCGCCGGTCATCGACCCGCCGGAGTGCATCACGTCACCCTCCAGCGTCACCAGCCGGAACGCGTGCTGCCCGCGCCGCATGATCGCGATGCCGTCGTCCAGCGTTTTCGCGACGATCGTGCGGCCCAGCAGGTTTTCCACAATGCCGCGATACTCGTCGCTGAACTGCACCAGCTCGCTCGCCACGCCGACGCACCCGGGCATCGCCAGCACCTGCCGCTCCTGCTGTGACAGCGTGCGCCCGCGCACCGCGTTCATCGGCAGGAAGGTGGCGCGACCGTACCGGTTCTGCCGCAGATACTCGATCAGCCGCTTGGCTGCGTGCTCATCCTCGGTGATGATGTGCTGCAGCGACGCGCCAAGCACCATGTCCAGCGCGCGCTCGTACGCTTTCGGCGTGGAGATGATGCTCGCGACGACGCCGCGCACGCTCCGGTCGCCCCGCGCATGCATCAGTGCCTGGCGTACCGAATGCTGGTAGCCCTCGTAGTCGCGCTCCATCTCGCGCAGCACCTTCAGGCGCGAATCTGCCTCGTGGCGCTTGCCGGTCTTGTCGCGCAGGGACGCAAGCAGTGTATCGGACTCCTGCGCGGCCTGGCGCACCGTCTCGTCGAGTTTCCGAGCCTCGGCTTCCAGCGCGGACAGCGCCTGTCGCTCGGCTTCCAGCGCGGCCTCCGCACCGGAAAGCGCCTGCGTCAGCCCCTGCCGCCCCTCGCCGATCTCCAGCGCGGCGTACTCGGCCTCATCCAGGCGGCTGGTCAGGCTTTGTTTCAGCGCGCTGAGGCGGGCCTCGGCCGTCTTCATGTCCGACATGCGGTTCATCGCCCGCATGATATCGGTCTTGTGCGTCTCCAGCGCTTCTTCGCGCGCGGACGCGTCCCGCTGCGCGTCGCGAAGCGATTCTTCCAGGCCGGTCAGCGCGTCCCGCGCAGATGCCAGCGCTTCCTCCCGCGCGGCTAGGTCATCCTGGTTCTCGCGGCGTAGGTCTTCCAGCGCCTCTTTGCGGCCTGTTTCCTCCTGGGCAAGCGCCTCCTCGCGCCGGGCGTCGGCCTCGGCATGGGCGATGCGCTCGCGCAGCACGTTGTTCGCGCCCTCGCGGGCCTCCAGCGCGCGGGCGGCCTCCAGCACGGCGGCGGTGAGCACCGCTTCCTCCGCACCGGCGGCGTCTGCCTGCGCGGCAAGCGTCTCGCGCTCGCTTGCAAGCGCCTCAATGCGCGGCTCGGCATCGGCAATCTCCGCATCCAGCGCGGCGATCATCTCTTCATGCCCGGTCGCGGCGTCCTTGTACCGGTCGTGGTGGATCAGGAACGCGTTGAGTTCCAGGTCGCGCAGCGTGTCCCGCAGACCCAGGTATTTGCGCGCGTTCTCGCTCTGTAATTGGAGAGGCTCCAGCTGACCTTCCAGCTCGGAGAGAATGTCCTCCACGCGATCCAGGTTCTGGCGCGTGTTCTCCATGCGGCGTTCGGCCTCGTCCTTGCGCGCGCGGTAGGTGACGATGCCCGCGGCCTCCTCGAACACCTCGCGCCGGTCCTCGGACTTGGTGGCGAGGATCGCGTCGATGCGGCCCTGGCCGATCAAGGAGTACCCCTCCTTGCCGATGCCGGTATCGCGGAACAGCTCGCTGATATCCTTGAGGCGGCAGGCGGCCTTGTTGAGGTAATACTCGCTGTCCCCGCTGCGCCAGACGCGCCGGGTGACCATCACCTCGGCGCAGTCCATCGGCAGCGCGCGGTCCTCGTTGTCAAACAGCAACGACACCTCGCACCAGGTGAGCGGCTTTCGCTTCTCGGTGCCGCCGAAGATGACGTCCTCCATTTTGGCGCCACGAAGCTGCTTTGCGCTCTGCTCGCCCAGCACCCAGCGCACCGCGTCGGAAATATTCGATTTGCCGCTGCCGTTGGGGCCGACGATCGCCGTCGTGCCCGCTTCGAAGACGATCTCCGTCTTCTCGGCAAACGACTTAAACCCCTGAATTTCCAAACGTTTGAGCTTCAAGGCAACTCTTTAGCCTCCATCAATAGGCGGGCGGCTTCCTGCTCCGCCTGTTTCTTGGACGGTCCCCGACCCTCGGCACGACGGCCACCGGCCAATACGGCCTCCACGGTGAACACGCGCGCGTGCGGAGGCCCGTCCTCTGACGCGACACGGTACTCCGGCGCGGGGCGGCCCTGCGCCTGTTCGCGCTCTTGCAGCAGGCTCTTCCAGTTAGGCTGCGCTGCGGTGGGCGTGAAGTCGCCCAGCATGCGCCCGCAAAGCGCCTTCGCGGCGGAAAGTCCGCCGTCCAGGTACACCGCGCCCAGCACGGCTTCCATCGCATCGGCAAGCACGGACGGCTTGTCCCGCCCGCCGGAATGCGCCTCGCCGTGATCCAGCGCGAGCAGCGGGCCGATCGCCAGCGCCCTGGCCGCCTTGGCCAGCGATTCCTCGCGCACCAGCGCGGCGCGCGTCTGGGTCAGGTCGCCCTCCTGCATGTCAGGGTGCAGCGCGTACAGCGCATCCGACACGCACAGTTCCAGCACAGCGTCGCCCAGGAATTCCAGGCGCTGGTTATCCTCCCGCGCACCGCTGGAGGGGTGCGTCAGCGCAAGCGAAAGCAGGCTGGGATCGGTAAACTTATGCCCCAGCCTGTCCATCAGCGCGAGAAGGTCTTTTTCGGGGCGCATCAGGCCTGCCGCTTCTCGATGTAGGCGACGATATCGCCCACCGTCTTCAGCCGCATCAGCGCGTCGTCTTCGACCATAATGCCCATCTCGCTCTCCAGGTCCATGATCAGCATCATCACGTTGGCGGAGTCGGCCTTGAGGTCCTCCAGCAGGCGGGACTGGGTCGAGATGGTCGCGGGGTCAATTTTCAGCTGATCGGCGATGAGGCCGGCTACTTTGTCGTACATGGGAATCGTCCTCCTTTATTGTTGAGTGGCTTCTGATTGGATAATCTGCACGATACCGCCCTCCAGCATGCGCCGGGCCTGGCGGATTGCGCAGAAATACGCGTGCGCTGTCGAATTGCCGTGGGCCTTGACCACCGCGCCGGTGACGCCCAGCAGCGGCGCGCCGCCGACCTCGTCAGGGTCGAGGCTCTTTTTCATGCGTGATAGCGCGGGCTTAACCAGCGCCGCGCCGAGCTTGGAGCGTTTATTCTCCATGAGCGACTGCTTCATCAGGCTAAAGATCGCTTTGGAAATACCTTCCATGCTCTTGAGCAGGATGTTGCCCGCGAAGCCGTCCGCGACGATCACATCCGTCTCGCCCATGGGCACGCCGCGCGCTTCCAGGTTGCCGATGAAATTGATGCCCGATGCCTTCATCAGCGGGAACGCCGCCTTGGTCTGCTGGTTGCCCTTCTCGTCCTCCTCGCCCACGGAGAGGAGCGCGACGCGCGGGGTTTCCACGTTCATCACGCGGCGCATATACGCGCTGCCCATCTTGGCAAACTGCACCAGCCACTCGGGCTGGCAGTCAACATTGGCGCCCACATCCACCAGCAGCACGGGGTTCTTGCCCACCGTAGGCAGCAGTGCCGCCAGCGCGGGCCGGTCAATCCCTTCAATGCGGCCCAGGCGGAACATGCCGCCCGCCATCACCGCGCCGGTGGACCCGGCCGAGACGAGCGCCTGTGCGCGGCCCTCGCGCACCAAGCCATACGCGCGCACCAGCGAGGAATCGGTCTTCTGGCGAATGCCCAAAACCGGGGATTCGGTGTTCTCAATAACCTGACGCGCATCAATGACGGTTACGCGCGGCATCACATCCTGCGCGTCCTTAAGCAGCGGGTGTATGCGCTCCGCCTGGCCGACCAAAAAAACCTCCAGGTCAGAAAACTCGCGCAACGCCGTAAGGCTCCCCTGCACCGTAATATCGGGCGCGAAGTCCCCGCCCATAGCGTCGATGGCAATGCGAATCATGTCCCTCACCAATCTTCCTTACGCTGATTGGGACATTGTAGCAGATTGGCGGCGAAAAGTGAAGCAGGAGGGGAAAAAGAGCGACGGGGAGGGGGAACGGGCGGGGGAGGCTGGCCCCTTAAAACAAGCCAAAGGCCCAAGCACGTGTGGAAAAAACACACAAACAACCCCAGGGTGGGGGTTTGAGAATG
>JAVBQK010000133.1:0-8827 GCA_031549105.1 Eubacteriales bacterium | reverse complement strand
AACCGAACACCTACAGCCAGCGAAATGGCACGCAAAAGCCGGTCATCCTGTACTCGACGTCGCTCACCATAAACAGCGAGCACTACGACGACGATGTGGCGAAGATTGACACGCTGCTGGAGAGCGCGGGCGGCTGGACGGAGTATCGTTCCGTGTATGGCGAGGCGCTGGAGCAAAACCCGGGTGGCGGGCGGTATGCATCGATGACGTTCCGGGTACCGATGGAAGAACTGGGCAGTTTCGTGGATGCCGTCAGCGTCATTGGCAGGCTGATGGGCAGCGAAAGCACGGCCGAGGATATCTCTGACCAGTACTATGACACCGAGGCGCGCCTGGAAATGTACGAAGCGCAGCGCACCCGGATGAAAGAACTGCTCACTCAGGCGGAAAACATGACGGATATCATCGAGATTGAAAGCCGCATGAGCGAGCTTCAGTACACGATCGAGGGCCTGATGGGAACGCTGAACAACTGGAACTCCCGTGCGGAGAACGCGATTGTGCGCATCTCGGTCACGGAGGTTCCTACAGGCGGCACACAGGTACCCCAAACCTTCTGGGAGCGGCTACAGGCTGCGGCGCGCGACTCTGTGCGCTCGGCGGGCGACTTCCTGATGTCGGCGGTGGTTTTCCTGGTGATGGCCGCACCGTACCTGGTAGTTGTTGCGCTGGCCGCGGTGATCGTTGTGCTGGCCATCAACCTGAAAAGAAAACGTCCCCCCAAGAAAAGGAGCAACGAAGAGGAATGAATATGAGAAAAAAGATATGGGTGATCCTGCTGATTCTCTGCATTGCGCTGACGCCCGCAATGGGCCTTGCGGCCAGCACGCTCCGCGTGCAGGGCAGTGCGACGGTGAACGTCGCGCCCGACCGTGCCGTCGTCAGTGTTGGCTACACCGGGGAGAGCCCGGATCCGTCCTTCGCGCAGCAACAGACCGCGGAGGCGGTTGAGAAAATCGTCACGGCGGTGACCAAGCTGGGCGTTATGACAGAGGACATTGCCACCACGTATATCAACATGTACCCGGTTTACAACTACACCGAGGGCACCTCGCAGGTGCGCGGCTACAGCGTGGAGCATATGGTCGCCATCACCGTGAAGGATATCGAGCAGGTGGGCGCGGTGCTGGACGCGGCGCTGGCGGCGGGTGCGAACCAGACCGGCGGTATCAGCTACGTCTCCTCGCGCGAGCATGATGTCTATCTTCAGGCGCTGGGGCTGGCGGTGGAGAACGCAGTAAGCAAGGCGGACGCGCTGGCGATCGCATCCGGCGTATGGCTGGGCGGGCTGGACCAGATCAATGAGCTGTCCACCAGCGTGAGCCCTTACGTGCGCGAAGCGTCGGTCGCCTACGACAAAGCATCCGGGACGACGCTCGGCGGGTCGCTGATGACAGGCGATATCAAGGTTGAGGCTTCGGTGGAATTGGTATACGAAATCCGTTAAGCAAACACAAATGCCGCCGATGAGTTCGGCGGCATTTTGTGTACTTGGCCCGGCTAAGCGTCCGGCGTTTGGGGATCCGGCGGCTTTTCGGCGGACGTGCTGGCCGGTGCGGCTGCTGTAGGCGGGGAGGAAGCGGGTGGCACGGAGATGGGCCGATCTCCGGCGGGCGTCTGGTACCATGCCTGCGGCGCCATCGCGCTGCGCACGGCCTGGATGTGTCGCTGGGCGATGTCATCCAGGAACGGATGGCGTGGCTGCGGCGGCGCAAACGGCGGTTGCAGGAGGACTGGGGCGGGCTGATCCGTTGCGGGTGCACCTGTCCTTGCCGCAGGCTCCGGGATGGGTTCCGGCGTGGACGGCGGTGGTGCGACGGGGTAACGCTCGGTGGCGTTGGCCTTCAGGGCGGCCCAGCGGTCCGACGCGGTGGATCGCCGGGATGCCTTTTGGATCATGTCAAAGGGAGAAGGATGGGGCATAAGAGCGCCTCCTTTGCTGATTGGCGGGATGCTTTGCGCCGCCGGTGGGGTCACCGGCAGGCAGACCGCGCGGCATTTCTTGGTAATTCGTATGATAAATGCAGCTGGGATATGCGCCAAATCAAAAACATTGGCGCTGCCCGGATTTAACACTTGTGATTCATCAATGTTTTCTGTATAATGAAGCTATCTATGGACAGAAGTGGAGTGTGAACGCATGAATCCGAACCAAGACCGCGTGACACGGGCCCAGCGCCGACGCATAGAGGACGAGGAAGAGTACCAGGGCGAGGTGCAGGCCGAGCCGCGGCGCAGGCGTTCACAGGCAGCACGCCTTCAACAGGATATAAACAGCGATGCATATATCGCCGAAGAGCCCGCCTCATCCCCGGCCAAGGAGGCGCAGGAAAACCGGCGCAAGTATGGCCGCCCGCAGCAGGTGCAGGCTCCGGCGAAAAAAGCCAAGGGCAAGGTCAACAGCCTTTACGACGATGATTATGGTGATGACGAAGAATACGGCGCTGCGCAGCCAGGCAGCGATCTGGAGCCGTATGGCGACTATAATAATACCAGCGATATCGATGCCTATGAAGTACGTGAAAAAAAGCATGTGCTCCGCTGGTTTATCATCATTACGGTGATTCTGGCGCTGCTTGCCGGGGCGACAGTGATTGGACTCAAACGCCCGGATCTGGTTGAGCCGATCGTCTCCTGGGGGCGTGAGCTGATTTATGGGCCTACGCCGTCGCCGACGCCCGAACCCACGCCGGAGCCGACGCCTGAACCCACGCCCGTTCCGGCACCGCTGGTGTCCGACGCGGTGATCCTTGGGTTCATGATCAGCCCGGTGGGGGATATCAGCCAGCCGGTTACCTTCCAGGTCAGCACGACCCAGCAGACGGACCGCGTGCAGATTGTGGATGATAACGGCCAGATTCTCATTGAGGGTGTGGATACCTATACAGATACCCCGGGCGTGCGTATCTGGACGCTGAGCGTTTTCTTTGAAGATCCCTATGACGGCACCGTCGAGGTGTACCCGGGTAACGAATCCGGCTGGAACTATGAAAAGTACGCGCAGGATCATCTGATCATCGGCGATACGGAGGAGCCTGAGCCGGAACCCACCGTGTCCGGGGATGATACGTTTGCTGCCACGATGAACGGAGCGGCCGTGACCGCCGCCTCGGTGACAGGCGAAATTTACGTGAACAAGGAGCTCGCCGAGACCTTTACGCGGGAGACGCCCGTTTCCATGGCCGACGCGAACCTGTACAAGGGCGAAAACGGCATGAACGGCGTGCTGACCTATCGCGGCAGCGGCATGCGCCAGAACGCGGCGTTTGGCGAGGTCGCCCCTGTGGAGCAGAAACTGGAAAGCATATGGAGTGTGGCGGCAGGCATGGCGGGCAGCGCCTCGAACACCTGGTCCACACAGCCACTGATTGTGCAGTGGCACGCAAACATTCTGGGGCTGATGGAGCTTACCGCGGCGAAGCAGGATAAAAAGGCGCTGAAGGAAGTTATTTTCCCGGCGAACGACGGCAGTATCTACTTCCTTGATCTAGATGACGGCGTACAGACCCGTGTGCCGCTGAAGACGGACCCGGCGCTGCCGATGCTCGGCGCGGCGGCCGTATACCCCAAGGGCTACCCCATGCTGGCGGTCGGCACCGGCGACCCGAATGGATCGGGTGACAAGACCAGTTTGCTGATCTATAACCTGACGGGCCTGAAGGCCGATACGACCAGCCCCAAGCCGGCGGTGACGATCCTCAGCCAGCGTGACGAAGCGAAGTCGAGTGAGCTTTCGATGATTACTTCGCCGCTGTTTGACAATGCGTCCGATACCCTGATGGCCGTCGGCGGCAATGGCCTGCTGTACACGATGCAGCTGGGCACGACGTTTGACCAGCAGACGATGACGATGACCGTCGCGCCGAAGCTGGAAACGTATGCTACGGCCTCGGAGGAGGCCGACATGGCGGTGGATAGCTCGCTGGCGGCGTATGGCGAGTTTGTGTACTACGCCACCAACAGCGGCGTTCTGCAGTGTGTCAATGTCAATACCCTCAAGACGGCGTGGGCCGTGAACCTGGGCACGGATGTGGACGGCGCGGTGGCGCTGGAGACGGATAGCACCGGCAGCGCGCCCGCGGTCTACGTGGGCACGGTGATGGATGCGGCAGGTCAGGCGCACATGGTCCGGCTGGACGGCGATACCGGCGCGGTGCGCTGGGATGTGAAGGTGCCAGGCAGCATCTCCGCGTCGCCGCTGGTTGGTGAAAACGGGATCGAGACGCTGGTGATCTTCACCGCGCGCAACGATAACATTGGTTCGACCATGTACGCGCTGGACAAGACCAGCGGGCAGATCGTCTGGCAGCAGGAACTGGTGACCATGACGGCCGCCTCGCCTGTGGCGGTCTACAGCGCGGATAACGGCGCGTGGATTGTGCAGGGCGACGAGACGGGCCTGCACCTGCTGAACGCGCTGACGGGCGAGAAGCTGGACAGCCTGCCCCTGGGTGGCGCTGCAGTCGGCTCTCCCGCCGTGTTCAATGATATGATCGTGATCGCGACGCAGGATGGCAAGCTGAACGGCATTCGGATCAAGTAACGTTTTTTATGGACAGGGTTGCCCGGGCTGGAAAGGCCGGGCAACCCTTTTTCGCACATACGGCGCGGATTCGAAGATATCGCGCCATATTGAGAGGGGATGCTTGGATGGGTCAGGTATTGGTGGCGTTGGACCAGGGGACGACCAGCTCGCGCGCGATTGTGTTTGACATGGCGGGCACGGTATTGTCCGTGCACGCGATTGAGTTTGAGCAGATTTACCCGAGGCCCGGCTGGGTGGAGCACAGGCCGACGGACATCCTGCACACGCAGGTGGAGGCGCTGCGCCGGGCGGTGGAGCTGGCACGGATTAACCCAGCCGATATCGCGGCCATCGGCATCACGAACCAGCGAGAGACTACGCTTTTGTGGGATAAGGCGACCGGCGCGCCGGTGCACAACGCCATTGTGTGGCAGTGCCGGCGGACGGCGCCGATGGTGGAAAACTTGCGGTCGATGGGGCTGGAGGGCCATATCCGGCAGACGACGGGCCTGGTGCCGGACGCTTACTTCTCGGGCACCAAGCTATCGTGGCTGCTCGATTTGCCCGGCGTGCGGGCGCGTGCGGAAAAGGGTGAACTGTGCTTCGGTACAGTGGACAGCTGGCTTGCGTGGAACCTGGTGGAGGGCCGTCCGCATGTGACTGACGCGAGCAACGCCAGCCGGACAATGCTGCTGGATATCCATACGCTGGACTGGGACGATACGCTGCTGAGGGCGCTGAACATCCCGCGCGCGGTGCTGCCCGAGGTAGTCGACAGCGCGCAGCTGATCGGAATGCTGGACCCGGAGATTCTCGGCTGTCGCGTGCCGGTTGCAGCGATTGCGGGGGACCAGCATGCGGCGCTGTTTGGGCAAGCATGTTTTGCGCCGGGCGATGTCAAGAACACGTATGGCACGGGCTGTTTCCTTCTTATGAACACGGGTGATGCGCCGGTTGTATCCGCGAATGGATTGCTGTCTACGGTGGCGTGGCGCATTGGCGGGAAGACCACCTATGCGCTGGAAGGCAGCGTGTTCATCGGCGGCGCGGTGATTCAGTGGCTGCGGGACGAGATGGGCCTGCTGGAGCGCGCGGCGGACAGCGAGGCGCTGGCGCTGTCGATACCCGACAACGGTGGCGTGTACTTTGTGCCGGCATTCACGGGCCTGGGCGCGCCGCACTGGGATATGTACAGCCGGGGGACCATCGTTGGGCTGACGCGTGGAACGGGGCGAGCACACGTAGTGCGCGCCGCGCTGGAGGCAATTGCCTACCAGAGTGCAGATATGGTGGAGGCAATGGTGAAGGACTGCGGACACCGGCCGCAGAGCTTGAAAGTGGATGGCGGCGCAAGCGCCAATGGATTCCTGATGCAGTTTCAGGCGGATATGCTGGGGATACCGGTGCAGCGTCCGCGTGTAATCGAAACAACCGCATTAGGTGCGGCGATGATGGCGGGACTTGCCGTAGGCGCGCTGGAGAGTTTGGATGCCATCAGCTCATCGTGGCAGCGTGATTTGACCTTTTCTCCCGATCTGGAGGAAGCACAAAAACAAGCTTATTTATGTAATTGGCGACGTTCCCTAATACGTTCCCAAGGCTGGATGCAGCCATAAGGCAGGAAAAACGGCGTTAGCCGTTCTTTCTTTTTACAATAAAATTCTTGTGGAAGCCAACGGGAAAAGCGAGAAAAACTTCCGGTGAATACTTCCAATTGAAGTAAACTTGTGCTATAATGTAATGATCATGAAACTGTAGACAATAACCGGCAAAATACGACAAAGGGGTGGCATCGATGGATCAGGTTAAGTTGATGATCGTTGAGGACAATGCAGAGCTCCGCCGCATGCTAGGCGATTATTTTGATATGCAGGAGGATGTAGCGGTTGTGGGCACCGCGTCCAATGGCGCGGAAGCGTTAAAGCGTCTTGATGAAACAAAACCTGATGTGATGCTGTTGGACATGATTATGCCGCAGATGGATGGCTTTGAGTTGCTGACCAGGCTGCGCCAAAAGAAGATGGATGAACGCCCGGAAGTGATTGCGCTGACCGCGCTGTGCCGTGATGATTTCATCAGCCGCACGATTGAGCTGGGCGTGCGCTACTATATGGTAAAGCCTTTTGATTTTGATCTGCTGCACCAGCGGGTGGTGGAGACGGCCGGCATGCGCAAGGCCGTTCCCGAGATTGGCGCTGTGGCGCCCGGCACGCGTACCAAGTCCGTGGATGAGCGCATCGCCACCATGTTCCTGACAATTGGCATGCCTGCGCACATCAAGGGCTATCAGTTCCTGCGCGAGGCGGTCAAGATGGTCATGGACCAGCCGGACATGATCAACCGCATCACGAAGGAACTCTATCCGGGGATTGCGCATCATTTCAACACGACATCCAGCAAGGTGGAGCGCGCCATTCGCCACGCGATTGAAGTCGCCTGGGGCCGCGGCCGCATCGAAGTGATTAACCAGGTGTTCGGCTCCAATGTCTGCACGCTGGAAAACAAGCCGACCAACGGAGAATTCATCGCGCTGGTGGCTGATAAGCTCAATATGGAGCACGCGGCACTGGCATAATGGGCCGATCCTTCTCATAGGGTGGATAGGAATCACCCGACGGGGAGGATGAGATGATGGACGAATCTGTTTTGCGCGAGAGCGTGGAGATCGAACGGCTGGCTGCCGAGGCCGCCGAGCAAACGCTGGTTGAAGGCGAAGTGGCGCTCCCCGGCGGAATCCGCGAGGAGGCGACCGTGCTCGGCTGTGAGGCGAGGCTGGTCATCTCCGGCGTTGAGCCGCAGGCGGACAGGCTGGCAATGGATGGCACGGTCGTCTTCCAGGTGCTATACCGCCAGGGCGACGACGCGGTGCGTGTGCTGGAGGCGAACTGCGCGTTCAACCACATTACGCCCATGGAGGGCGTAGCGCCCCGCATGCGCCCACAGGTGGCGGGCAATGTGCAGAGCGCGACGGCCCAGCCGGTCAGCGGGCGCATGCGCCTGCGTGCGGCAGTGGACCTTGCGGCACGGGTGTTCTCGCCCGAGCAAATGGCCGTGGTAAGCGGCGTAAAGGGCGTCAGCGGGTTGCAGACGCAGGACCAGACCCACACGCTGACGCGCCACGCGGCCACTGGCAGGGCGTCGTCGCTGCTGCGGGAAGAGTTTGACATGATTGCACCGCCGACGGTGCGGGAGACGCTCTACGCCCGTGCGACGCCGCATGTGCGCGGGGTATCGGGCGGCGAAGGGCGAGCGATGGTCGAAGGCGATGTGCTGCTGGAGGTGTTCCATGCGGGCACGGACGCGGAGACGCCGCTGGTCATCACACAGCATCAGTTCCCATTTGAGCAGGCGGTGGACCTGCAAGGCCCCTCCGGGGGCGATGACATGAACGTGCGCGTGCAGGTGCAGGATGTAGTCGCATCGTCGGTGGACACCGGCGACGGCATGCGGGTGCTGCGCACGGAGACGGTGCTGGACATCGAGGTCGACACCTTTGTAACAGAAACAATCCACTCACTGCGGGATGCGTATACCCTGGCGGGCGATGTGCTGTCGCTGGAGGTAGCGTCTGTTTCGTGCTTCACCGGGGTGCAGAGTGTCTCCGGAACGGAGAGCGACAAGCTGGCCGTCATGCTGCCGGAAGGGTCGCCGCCGGTGGGGCGCGTGCATGCCGCGCTGCTGAACCCGACAATGACCAGCAGCGATCAGCTTGGCGGGCGCACAGTGGTGGAGGGTATACTGGATACGCAGGTGATTTACACGCCATCGGATGGCACGGCCATCACCGCGGCCCGGCAGGAAACGCCGTTCCGCGTGGCGTTCCAGGGCGCGCTGCCCGCGGGGGCGCACGTCAGCCTTGCCGCCGGAGACGTACAGGCCGAGGGAATCTCGCCTGACAGAGTAGAAGTAAAGTACCGCGTCGAGCTGGTAGCGGATGCCGTAACCGCGCAGCCGGTCGAACTGCCAGTAGGCGTGAAGAGCAAACCCAGCGCTCCCCAGCGCAGCGGCATGGTGATGGTTTGGCCGCAGGCAGGGGAAACCATGTGGGATGTCGCCAAGCGCCAGCGTGTGACGGTGGAGAGCATCGCTAAGCTGAACCCTGGGATGGAAGGCGCGAAGGTCGGGCACGGTGTGCTGATCATGAAGAGGGGGTAGGGGTTGTGGAAGGGACGGGGGAACGGGGGGGGGGGGGGGGGGGGGGGGGGGGGGCCGCGGCGCGGCGGGCCGCGCCGCCACCCCCCGGACACAACAACGAGCCGGGGGGGGGGGGGGGGGGAGCCAGAGGAACAAGACCCCACACCG
>JAVBQK010000121.1:0-41235 GCA_031549105.1 Eubacteriales bacterium | reverse complement strand
GATGGTTGCCAGCATCAAAACGGCGGCGGAAATCATCCCATAGCTGGAAGAAAAGGCCATATAATCGGGTACGGAAACGCTTTTCATCCCTGCCACATAGTAGAGAATCACCGTGCCGACCGCCGTGATCGCGGTGGAGACCACGGGGCTGATGCGCACAAGGATCGGCGGGGTGAACTTCGCCCGCGCCATCTGCTCATATGCCCGGGCCCACTTGGCAAACGCCCGCTTTTCGCAGCCCGCCAGCCGAATCTTCTGCACCCCGGAAAACAGCCCGAACACCAGGCCCGACAGCTTCGCCTGCTCCTTCATTTCGTGGTGATACGTCTTCGTGGCCGCGGTTATGGAGATGAGCACAAACAGTATCCCCGCAGCAATGACCCCAAAGGCCGGCAGCGCGAGTGACGGCGCAAACGTCGCAATTTGGCCGATATACGCCAGGGAGAACAGCGCTGACAGCGCTGCTTTGATGAGCATGCCCGATATCCCCCCGAACGTGATATCCAGGCTTTGCAACCGCTGCGCCAGGTCCCCGGCGCTGTAGTCCTTAAAGAGCGAGGCGGGAAGGGTCAGCACCCGGGCCATCATCGCCGCCTGCATGCTAAGGCCTACCTTCGCGTTGATCCGGGCGAGAATGGTTTGGCTGGTGATGTTAATCAGTGCCAGCGACACCGTGGACCCCAGCAGCAGCACCGTGACCGCCAGCAGCTGCAGCGTTTGCCCCGACGCAATGACGTTTGAAAACAGCTGCTGTGTCGCGTAGGGCGTGATCATGCCCAGCAACGTCGCCAGCAGCGTCGTCCCCGCAATCATCGCCCAGTCCGCGCCCGACAGCGTCGAAACCATGTACTTGACCAAATCGCCGATCCCAAGCTTCCCCTGCGGCAGCGGGTTGTAGAAACAGTATGCGTCCCTTTCGATCCCCGCGGCGATCTTCCGCGTCACCTTGACCCGTTTGCCGGTTCTGTGATCGAAGAACGTATAGCCGGAAACCTTCCCCGGCAGCAGCGCGATGATGTCGCCGTCCTTCGTCGCCCCCAGCAGCGGTCCAGCACTGTCGATGTACCAGCGGTCCGTCAGCAGCACGCGGCGGCGCATCACGCCCGAGGGACGCAGCAGGAACTCCAGCTGCTCCTCCACCGTCTGAAACTCCTCCGGTACGGACGTTGACACAATATGAAAATACTTGAGCATTTCCTCGATGGCATTCTTTGCCTTTTCCCGGTCGCTCAAAAAGGTATCCGCGCTTCTCGTGTCGCCCGTTATAACGGAGGCCAGGCGGAAAAACGACTCATCAAAGCTGTCACTGTCGCTTTTGATCCGGGACTTGATTTGGTCGTCATAGATGCCCACGCGAAACGCCTCCCTTCGTCAATCGGTCGCCACGAGTTTGTTGTAGTACCCGCCCAGGGCGAGCAGCGCGTCATGGGTGCCGCGCTCGACGATCTTGCCTTTGTCCAGCACGATGATCTCATCGCAGTCGCGGATGGTGGACAGCCGATGGGCAATGACGATGCAGGTGATCCCCCGGTCGCGAATCGCGCGCGTCACCTCAAACTCCGTCTTCGCGTCCAGCGCGCTTGTTGCCTCGTCCATGATGAGGATCGTCGGGTCACTGGCCAGCGTCCGGGCGATCTCCAGGCGCTGCCGCTGGCCGCCCGAAAAGTTCCGGCCACCCTCGGTCATCCAGTGCGCGTAGCCCTCCGGCCGGGCCAGGATGTCGTCGTGTATGCCCGCGTCATGGCAGGCCATGATCACTTCAAAATCCTCAATGGATTTATCCCACATCTTGATGTTTTCCGATACCGTATCCTCAAAGATGGTGATCTCCTGATCGACCACCGCGACGGAGCTTGCGAAAATGCGCCGGTCAATCTGGTCGATGCGCCTGCCATCAAAGAGGATGTCGCCCGCCCATGGCTTGTACAGCCCGGACACGAGCTTCGCCAGCGTCGATTTGCCGCAGCCACTCATCCCCACCAGCGCCACGCTCTTGCCGGGGGAGAGGGAAATGGATACCCCTTCGATCAGAGGCGGCTCCAGCGGCGAATACCCAAACGCCAGGTCATGGATCTCAATCGCACCGCTCAACTTGTCAAAATCGTCCGGGAGCGCGTCCGAGACTTGGTCTTCTACATCGGCGGGGTAGCCGAGCACATCCTCAATGCGCTCCATTTGCACGCGCATCTCAGAAATGGTTTGGCCCGCGTCGATCAGTTCCCCAACAGGCGTTTGAACCGATGTCAAAAAGCCCTGAAAGGCCAGCAGCATGCCGGCGGTGAGGCGGCCCTGCATGATGAGGTAGACGCCCGTCACCAGCACGGTGATCGACGCCAGCGAGGAAACGAGCGGTGGGATACCGCCCAGGTACATGGAAACGCGAAGAACACGCATCTGTGCGCTTTGCAGGGACGCCTGAAATCCGGCCCAGCGCTCGAAAAAACCGTTTTCCGCGCCGGAGGCTTTGATGGTTTCGATCATTTCAATGCCGCTGACCGTGGTGCCGGCGAGGTTCCCGCTGTCCCGCATCTCAACCCGGGCGATGTTCGTCCTCTTTTGGGAAATCACGGCAGCCAGCAGAATGTTGATCCCGATCGCGCCCACGCCGATGGCCGTCAAAAGCGGGCTGTAGCGGATCATCACCGTCAGGTAGAACAGCGTGAGCAGGCCGCTCAGCAGCAGCGGCGCAATCTTTGAAATCAGCGTTTCCGCGATGGTTTCATTCGCGGCCTGCCGCTGGGCAATATCCCCGGCCATTCGCTGGGAGAAAAACTCCATCGGCAGGCGGATTACATGCCAGAAGAACGACGCGTTCGCCACGATGGCCAGTTTCCCCCGGATCTTGTAGAGGTAGACGGTCTGCACAAGAGAGACGACGATGGACAAAAGCGTTACCGCGGCCATCCCGTAAATGATGGGATATAGCCAGCCCGGCGTCGCGCCGGAGAGGACATGGTCTAGAAACACGCGCGAGAGCACAGGGTTTATGATGTTGAAAGCCGCCGCCAACAGGCCTGTCAGGATGACAAAAACGAAGGGGACGAGCGTGCCTTTCAGCCGCTTCCTGGCAAAGGCCCAGATGCTCTTGGGTTTGCCGCCGGGCACGAACGCGTCCGTCTTGGTAAATGTGAGGTAAATGCCGGTAAACGCCCGGTCAAACTCGGCCATTGACACGCGCACTGCGCCGGCTCCCGGGTCGTTGATGTATGCGTACTTGTTTGAAAAGCCCGTAAGCACGACAAAATGGTTAAAATTCCAGTGCAGAATGCAGGGCAGCGGCGCTTTTTTAAGGTCCGCAACCTCGCCCCGGAAGCCCTTGGCGCCCATTCCGTACATCCGGGCCGCCTTGAGCACGTTGATGGCCTTAGAGCCGTCGCGGGAGACGCCGCAGTCGCGGCGCACCGTCTCCAGCGGCAGCCATTTGCCGTGGTAGGCAAGCACCATGGACAGCGATGCTGCGCCGCATTCGAGCATCTCCATCTGCATGATCATTGGCACCTTGACTCGGGTCTTCGGCATAGCGCGCGCCTCCTACGAAAATAGGAAGTCGATCGGGCGCAGGCCGTCCGAGGTGATGACCGCAGTGGACGCCCAGATGGCGGCGGCGATGACCAAAACCAGGATCGCGCCAAGGAGGATCCAAATGCTCGGGCGCGAAATCTTGATATATTCGTTTAACATTTCAGGGGAAGAGATTCTGTCCAGGCTGCTCTTCCTGAAAAGGTCTTTGGACTGGGACATGACGGCTGATTCCTTTCATCGCTGGCGTTGTCAAACTATCAATAAAAGTACCACTTCATGTACACCGAATGTACCCTTTTATAAGAAACTGGCGGGCTATTGACGCGAGGACTTGAAGCCGCTGTTGCCTTTTCGCGGGCTTTCCAGTGCCTTTGCGTTCAGCACGCCGGTGGTCATCTCCGCCCAGCTGTAGTTGGTCATGTACTCGCCGCAGTAAGCGTTAACCGCCCGCACATCCCCCCGCAGCAGCTGGTAATAATCGCAGGCGAACTTGCCCGCATCCACGGCCAGTTGATTCCACCCCTTGACCAATATGTCCTGAATGCCCGCCTCTTTGAGCGTTCCGCTCATGAAGCCAATGACATTCTGCGTCTGCTTTTGCAGGGAACGGTCATACGGCTTGTCCTCCCAGAGAACGGCGGCGATTTCGGCGGCCGTGGCGGTCGCCCCCTGCCGGTCAACGAGGTAGGCAAGCAGCTCTTTCGCCTTGGCGCGCGGAAAAAGAAGCGGCTGCCGCTCCACGAACACGTCAAAATTGCCAAACGTCTTGATGAACACGTGCGGCACATCCGCTGCCACGGGGAAGCGAAGGTTTTTCAACTCCCGTTCCACCATGGCGGCGGTGACGGGCTTGAGCAGGTAGCCGCTGGCGTGCATGGAAAAGGCGCTGGCCATGTGCTCGGCATAGCCGGTGACGAACACGATGTTCACCCTGGGCCAGCAGCTTTTCAGCTTCAGGGCAATATCCAGGCCACTGGCGCCACGCATGTCAATGTCCAGAAACGCTACGTCGCACGGCGTGTCCTCGGCAAAGGCCAGCAGCTCCGATACCTTTCGGAATGCATGCACTGCCGCGCCCGGCTGCGCCGCTTGGATTGCCTGGGTGAGCATCTCCAGCGCCAACGCTTCATCATCCGCGGCGAAAATGGTCATAGGCTGGCCTCCCTTCTTTATCCAGTATCACCTTTGGGAATGCGAATGGTCGCCGTCGTGCCCCTGCCGACGACACTGTCAATCTCCAACTCGCCCGCGCACTGCATCTTGAGCCGCTGCCGTACGTTGTCAATGCCGATATGGGTTCTGCCATCGTACTGAGGCTTTGTCATGTCATACCCCACGCCGTCGTCAGTGACAGTGATCCAGTATGCCCCCTCCGCCTCCCTGGCGGAGATCGTGACCGTTCCGCCCTCCTCTTTTTTGCCCACGCCGTAGCGCACCGCGTTTTCCACGATCGGCTGAAGCGTCAGCGGAGGAAGAAAGAAGTCTGTAGTTTCGATACGGTACTCGACGGACAGTTCATTGCCAAAGCGCATTTTTTCCAGCGAAAGGTATACTTCGGTGTGTTCCAGCTCTTTCTGGAAGGCGATGAGGCCTTCCAGCTTGAGGGAGTCCATATTTCCCCGCAGGTATGCGGAAAAGTCAATGATGGCGGTCTTGGCCTCGGCGGGCTGCGTGTCGCAGAGCATCGCAATGGCGGACAGCGCGTTGTAGAGAAAATGCGGCTGAATCTGGCTTAGCATGATCTGCACGCGACCGTGCTCCAGCTCCGAGTCCTTCTGCGCGAGGAACTTGGACTGCTCCGTCTGCACGCCCGCATAGAGCACCAACACGCCCAGCGTCACCGATCCATTGACAAAATACGGCCCGTCGATGAGGATTTGCAGCGTCAGCGCGACCGCCGGGATCAGCACGTAAGAAAGCAGGAACGCAAACTCGACCCGGGAGCAACTGCGCCGGTGTTTGATGATGATGCCGAAATTGATGACCATGCAGAGGATGGCAATGCTTTGTGACAGCCAGAACCAAGACCCCCGGTGGTAGATATTCTGCGCATCCGTGTAGTAATACATGTGATTGAACTGCGATACAATCACCAGTAGAATGCCGACCGCGCAGATGCCGTAGAGTGTCCAGACGATCTCCCGATAAATCCTGACGCGGGAGGAGAGGTACGTGACCAGGTAATCGGTGAAAATAGCCAGCAGCAGATAGCCAAAAACATAAACAAAAAAGTTGGACGCGCGGACGATGAATCCGCCGTACCAACCCTCGATGTTCTCGCCAATGTAGATGGCGCCGTCGGTGTCCAGCACGACAAGCTGACAGATCAAAATCCACGCCAGCAGGCGGTTGAGCCGGGTCCTCTGGCTCCTGTTTGCCAGAAGGCAGAGGATGATAATCAGCGTAATGATGCTGCTATAGGCAACGATGGTGATGTTGATGACTTTTACGCTGCTCACAATATGCTCCGGTGCGTGTTATTTCGAATGGGTCTTTCACATATTGTACCCAACTTCGGGAGCAGTGTCAATTTTGCGGAGGGCTCTGGCGGAATATCCATAGCATGTAATCCCCCCTGCGTGAGCAGCCATGGGTTTCGAAAGGGCAAAGCCCTTCGCGGAGGTCCAGGAGGCAGAGCCTCCTGGCGTCTCTCCCCCCTACCCCACCAGCACCTTCACCACGACCTTGTGTCCTTCGCCCACCCCACCGTTTTTCTCGGTCGGCCGGTGCGCGTCCCATGGAAAGAAGATTGCAAACTCACGCGCGCCCATGGGGAGCGCAACGCCCGGTTCCTGGCTGGTTGCGAGCTGAACATCTTTTTCCGGCTGATAGTCCTGCCAACCGTCGATGGCGGCCATCGGCGCATAGCCGATCGACTCGCCGGGAACCAGCGCGAGCTGGATGTCGATGTACCGGCGGTGTACCTCCCATTTGGTGACTTCGCGCGGCTTGAGCGCGGGCTTTTGCACCATATAGTAGACGTTATCGCCATCGACTTCGTAGCGGCCTTCCGCAAGGCCCGTGAAATCCGTCGCCTCAATGCAGTCAATCGCCGTGTCCAGGTTTTTGCTGATGCCACGGTATGCGCCGATTCGTGATACTGTATCAAAGATCATAGAAACCCTCCACATTCATTTTGCCATAAATTGTATGCCTACCGCAGCCGTTTGTAAAGAGCGACTGTTTCCTTCCGGCGCTCTTTTCGCGAAACATCCTCGCGGTTTTCATCTTCCCTTCACGCACGGCGGGTATTCTATGTCCATCGCACAGACGTGAAAGGAGATGAACGCATGGCGATCGAGGTCTTTAATCGTTACGAAAACAAATACCTCCTGGACGAAAAAACATACGCGCGCATGCAGACCCGGCTGGCCGACTATATGGAGCTTGACGCGTACAATAAATTACATGAGACATACGCCATCTCAAACCTATATTACGATACCGAGGACGCGAACCTGATCCGCACATCGCTATCCAAGCCGAAGTACAAGGAAAAGCTGCGCCTGAGGGCGTACGGTGTGCCGGAGATGGATTCGATCGTATTTCTGGAGATTAAGAAAAAATTCAGCGGGCTGGTGAACAAACGCCGCACCGAGCTGACGCTGACGGAAGCGTATGACTTCGTTCAGACAGGCGTTCTTCCCGCGGAACAGCCGTACATGAACCGGCAGGTGCTGCGCGAAATCCAGTACTTTCTGGCGTGCTACGACCTGAAGCCCGCGTTGTACCTAGCCTATGACCGCCGCGCGTATTTCGGCATCGGCCAGCACGACCTGCGCATTTCGTTTGACACCAATATCCGCACGCGGAGGCATGACCTGCGCCTGGAGGCAGGTGACACCGGCACGCCGCTATTGCGCGACGATCAATGGATTATGGAGATCAAGGTGGCTCAGAGCATCCCTGTATGGCTCAGCCGTCTGCTCGCTTCGTATAACATTTACCCGGTCAGCTTCTCCAAGTATGGCACGGAGTATAAGCAGCTTGTGGCCGCCCATACGGTGCAGCCCGGTGCGGCAGCGGGCCGAAGCCGCCTGTCCAGCCCATCGCCGGTGCTGGTGCCGGCCGTGGCGCGCTGAGCGCGAAGGAGGAAGCGCATGCCCGCTGATGAAAACCGCACGGCCCGACCCTACAAGCTACTCAAGTTTTCCGCCGCCTCGCTGGTCTCCAGCGGGGCGGACCTGGGTTTATTCGCACTTATCGAATGGATGCTGGCCCGAAGCGCTTCCGCGCTGCTGGTCGCTACTGTAGCCGCGAGGATTTGCTCCTCGCTCCTTAACTTTACACTTAACCGCACCGCGGTGTTCAAAGAGCGCGGCATGGTTTCCGCGCAGATTGCCAAATACTATGTTGTTTGTGTTATCCAGATGCTGCTCAGCTGGCTGCTGGTCGAGGGGCTGACAAGCCTCGGCCTTGGCAGCGCGGTCCTGCTCAAGATGGGCGTGGACGTGCTGCTGTTCTTCCTCAGCTACCAGGTGCAGCGCCTTTTTGTTTTTGGGAGGGATATGAATGCAAGGTCCGCGTAACTTTTTGCGGAGGAAATATGCCTGGGCGGCCACATTCTCGCTGATGCTTGTCCTCGCGACGACATACACGATGCTGGATGCCTTTGTGATTCCCAAGGCTTACGCGCCGCTGCAAAGCGGCCAGGCCATTGCGGAGGCGACCGAAACGCCCGTGCGGCAGCAGAGCCTTTCCGGGCCAGTCATCACCGACACCAGCTATCAGGACGACAACATCAGCATCACCATCGAAACGGTGCACGAAAACGGCACCGTCTATTACGTTGCGGATGTCACGGTTTCCGATATCAGCTACCTGAAAACCGCGTTCGCCAAGGATACGTTCGGCAAGAATATTACCGAGACAACCTCTGCGATGGCGGCAGCGAACGATGCGATCTTTGCCGTTAACGGCGATTACTACGGCTTCCGCGATACCGGCCTGATCATCCGCAACGGTGTCCTATACCGCGACCAGGCCCGCAGTTCGCCGGATAACCAGGCGCTGACCATTGACAGCACGGGGAGCCTCGGGATTGTCACCGAGGGCAATGTCTCGGGGAGCACGCTTATCAGCGCGGGTGTGCTGCAAAGCTTCTCGTTCGGCCCCGCACTGGTGGAAAAAGGCCAGATAACCGCCTCCGCCGCAACGGTGGCGCAGCAGGCCAGCAGCCGCAAGACCACCCGGAACACCCAGGCGGCCAACCCGCGCACGGCCATCGGCCAGATTGAGCCGCTGCACTACCTGTTCGTCGTCGTGGACGGCCGGTCCAGTGAGAGCGGCGGCATGACGCTCGCGCAGCTGGCGCAGGTGTTCATCGACCGTGGGTGCAGCGTGGCGTATAACCTGGATGGCGGCGGGTCGTCGTCGATGTGGTTCATGGGGACGCTCGTTAACAACCCCACCGATGGGCGGAACGACGGCGAGCGCAGCATCAGCGACATTCTGTACATCGGGGAGGGCGCGGTATGAAAAAGCTGCTGAGGGCGGCCATCGTCTATGGCGTCGCGGCCGCACTAACCTTCACGTTTAACCAGGTGTATGCGCTCTTCGCGCACGGCGTCGCGTCGCTGTGGATGTCCAACATGTACGCCGCGCCGCTGGTGCTGGGCACCTTCCTGTTCCTGATGCTGGCGGCGGTGATGCCGCGCGTCGCCGAGGCGCCTGGCTACCGCCTCTTCTTCAATGTGCACGCATCGGGCGTCGCCGTACTGACGGACGCGATGGGGATGCAGGGCGTCCTGGACATCGCGGGCGGCACATCGGCGATTGTTCCGTTTTTCTTTTACATTGGATATGGTTTGCTCGCACTGAGCGCCGTGCTGCTGGTCCGCACGCTGTGGCAGGCCCGGCGCATCCGGACGGCATAGCGTATTTCACCAAACCTCCACACAGTTTTCCACGAGCTATCATTTAGCAATCTCACGGCTGCGCTATCATGATGCTAACGAAAAACGAAGGGACGATATAGATGCTAGAGTCAATTTTCACCGACACGTCCGGATTTACCACGGTCACACTAGGCGGCCTTGCCGCATCACTGGGCATTGCGCTGGCACTGGGACTCCTCGTCAGCTTTACCTACATGCTGGCAAACCGCGCGAAGACCCCGTCGCAAAGCTTCGCGATCACGCTGGTGGTGCTGCCCGCAATCGTGGCGATGATCATCCTGCTGGTGGGCAATAGCATCGCCAAGGCGTTCAGCCTCTCGGGCGCGTTCGCCATCATCCGCTTCCGCAGCGCGCCGGGTGACGCAAAGGACATCACCTACGTGCTGTTTTCGATGGCCATCGGCCTCGCGGCCGGGCTTGGCGATCTGCTGTTCGCGGTGGTGATTGCCATCGCACTGTGCGGCGTGATGGTCGTGCTGGAAGCAATCCACTTTGGCAAGCCGCGTGGGACGAGCAAAATTCTAAAGATTACCGTACCGGAGAACCTTGATTACGAAGGCGCGTTTGACGGTGTGCTGCAAAAGTACACGCAGACGGCTACACTGCAGAAGGTGCGCACCGCCGATCTGGGCAGCCTGTATGAACTGAACTATCGCGTCACTACCAAGGAAGGCGTCAGCGACAAAGCATTCATCGACGAACTGCGCTGCCGCAATGGCAACCTGAACATTACGCTGGCACTGGACGCGCCGGGCGGCGACCTTTGAACCCTCACAGGCAATACAAATATCATGACAATATAGAAAGGATTCAACATTATGACACATAGAAAGCCCCGGTATCTCCTTCCCCTCCTGGTGCTCCTCTCCGTTTCCCTCCTGACCGGCTGCACGGCCACCGCCACACAGGTGGAGCAGACGACCACGACCACACCCGAAACCACTACGACCGTTGCCGCCACCGGCACGCAGCCCCTCGCCGCCAGCGTCAAGAACGCGGACCTGAAAACCGACTGGGACGACGCGACGGCAACCAAGATCACACTTGGTGGAACCAGCGCAACGGTAAGCGGCGCAGGCGCAACGGCCGAAGGCAGCGTTGTAACCATCACCACGGCAGGCACGTTTGTCGTCAGCGGCACACTTACCAACGGGCAAATTGTCATCAACGCCACCAAGGACGAGAAGGTCCACCTGATCCTCAATGGCGCAAGCATCGCCAACGCCACCGGCGCGGCCATCTACGCTTTCTCATGCGACAAACTGATCGTCACCCTGGCGGAAGGCACCAACAACACCCTGACCGATGGCGGCGCGAGCTACCAGTACGCTGACACCGCCAATGAAGAGCCCAATGCGGCGCTGTTCAGCAAGGACGACCTGACCATCAACGGAACCGGATCGCTGACCGTGAACGCCGGGTACAACAACGGCATCGGCACCAAGGACGACCTGCTGATCGTCAGCGGCACGATCACCGTCACCGCAGCCAATCACGGCCTGCGCGGCAATGAGTCCATCACCATCGTGGATGGCAACATCCAGATCACCGCTGGCAACGACGGCATGCAGACCAACAACACCGAAGAGGCGGACAAGGGCTTCATCCTGATTGAAGGCGGTACCATCGCCATCACCTCCGCCCATGACGGCATACAGACCGATACCGTACTGTCCGTTACCGGCGGAACCCTGAACGTGACAGCGGGCGGCGGGGTCAAGAAGGCCCAGACCGTAACATCCGCAGAGACCGAGTCCGACAGCTACAAGGGCCTTAAGTCAACGAACGACATCTACATCACCGGCGGCACGGTCACCGTCGACAGTTACGACGACAGCGTGCATTCCAATGGCACCATCACCATCAGCGGCGGCAACCTCACGCTATCCACAGGCGACGACGGCGTCCACGCCGACAACACGCTGAACGTCAGCGGCGGCACCGTCACCGTACTCCAGTCGTATGAAGGTCTGGAGTCCGCGACCATCAACATCTCAGGCGGCGACATTAATGTCGTGGCGAGCGACGACGGCATCAACGCCGCAGGCGGCAGCGACGGCAACACAGCCGGCGGCATGTTTGGCAAAGATAACTTCGCCAGCCGCGGCAGTTACATCATCAACATCACGGGTGGAAATGTATATGTAGTCGCGGGAAGCGACGGCCTGGATTCAAACGGCACCATCAACATGAGCGGCGGCACCGTAGTCGCGCTCAGCACCAGAAACGGCAACGGTGGCGATGGTGCGATCGACGCCGACAGCGACTCGGCGGTCACCGTCACCGGTGGAACCCTGATCTACGGCGGCGGCAACACGATGAACAACCCCGGCGGCACCGGATCGCAGAGCTACGCGTACTTCTCCTCCTCCTTCCAGGCGGGCAGCGAAGTGACCCTTATGCAGAACGGGCAGGTGCTTGCCAGCTTCGTCCCCACCGTCAGCTGCTCGGTCATCGCGTTCTCCACATCAAGCATCGTGAGCGGCCAGACCTATGAGCTGTATGTGAACGGCAGCCAGGTCGCGACCACGACGGCCGGAACCGGCGGCGGCGGTGGCATGGGCGGCGGAATGGGCGGTGGCCGCGGCGGGTTCGGCGGATTCCCCGATGGGACAACGAACGGCACCACGGATAACCAGAACCCCGGCGGCCAAAATCCCGGCGGCAACCGTGGCGGCATGAGACCGTAAGAAAAATATCGCGCAAAGCGCCGTCTCCTGGATGGGGGACGGCGCTTTTTCGCGCGAGATATGGTATACTATCAGGGCAACCATGTATGTTCCCCCAGGCAAAGGAGCCAACCCCATGATCACACTGCACCATGGCCCTGTCACGCTGCAGAACGAAACGACCATCCTGCCAATGCTCCCGGACGACGCGTTGCGCCGGGGCACGATCGCATCGGGCATCCTCAGCGCGCACAACCAGGGCGACGGCAACCTGCTGCGCCTGACATTTGACAGCCTCACCTCGCACGACATCACCTATGTCGGCATCATCCAGACGGCGAGGGCCAGCGGGCTGGATTGTTTTCCTGTCCCCTATGTGCTGACGAACTGCCACAACAGCCTGTGCGCCGTCGGCGGTACCATCAACGAGGACGACCACCGCTTCGCACTCTCCGCCGCGCACCGCTACGGCGGCATCTATGTGCCCACAAACCTTGCCGTCATCCAAAGCTACATCCGCGAGATGATGGGCGCCTGCGGCCGGATGATTCTGGGTTCCGACAGCCACACGCGCTACGGCGCGCTGGGCACGATGGGCGTGGGCGAAGGCGGAGGCGAGCTGGTCAAGCAGTTGCTCTCACGCAGCTATGACATCAAGGCCCCGGAGGTCGTCGGCGTGCTGCTGCGCGGGAAGCCGCGCCCCGGCGTCGGCCCGCAGGATGTGGCGCTTGCGATTATCGGCGCGGTATACGCAAACGGCTTTGTAAAGAACAAGGTGATGGAGTTCATCGGCGAGGGTGTCGCAAACCTGCCGGTCGAATATCGAAACGGCATCGACGTGATGACGACCGAGACGGCGTGCTGGTCGTCTATTTGGCGTACGGACGAGGCTGTGCGGCGTTACTACGAAGTCCATGGCCGGCCGGAGGCATACAGGCCGCTCGCGCCTGCCGCAACCGTTCAGTACGACGGACTGATCGAGGTTCATCTGGATAAGGTCGAACCGATGATCGCGCTGCCGTTTCACCCCAGCCGCGCATTTTCCATTGCTGAGTTCGCGGAGAACGCGGGCGATATGCTGCGGGAGACGGAGCGCATCTGCGAAAAGCAGTTTCCTACTGTCCCTGTGCGCCTGACGGACAAGCTGCGCGGAGGGAAGTTCTACGTCGACCAAGGGATTGTTGCGGGATGCTCCGGCGGCACGTTTGACAACCTGTGTGTGATGGCGAACATTCTGGATGGGCATACCGTCGGCAGCGGTGCGTTCACGCTAAGTGTCTACCCCGGAAGCCAACCCGCTTATTTGCAGTTGATTCAAAACGGTACGGCCGCCCGGCTGATGCGGTCGGGTGCGATTCTGCGCGAATGCTTCTGCGGGCCGTGCTTTGGCGCGGGCGATACCCCAGCTAGCGGCGCGTTCAGCATCCGGCATACGACGCGCAACTTCCCGAACCGCGAGGGTTCCAAGCCCGGCGAAGGCCAGCTATCGCTGGTGGCGCTGATGGATGCGCGTTCCATTGCGGCAACCGCACTGAACGGTGGGAGACTTACCTCGGCGCTGGAGATTGACGTGGATGAAACCGTGCCCGAGTACCACTTCGATGGATCACTTTACGCGTCGCGCGTGTATAACGGCTTTGGTCATGCAGAACCGGAGACGCCGCTGGTCTTCGGTCCTGGCATCCGCGATTGGCCTCACATGCCATCGCTGCGTGAGCATCTGCTGGTGAAGATTGCCTGCCATATCGACGATCCTGTCACGACGACGGACGAGTTAATTCCATCGGGCGAGACATCGTCGTTCCGCTCCAACCCGATGCGCCTGGCGGAGTTCACGCTCAGCCGCAAGGACCCCGGCTATGTCAGCAGGGCCAAGGCGTTCCCCGCGACGGGCGAGGTGGAGGATGCGCTTTCGCGCATGCCCGTCAATGTACAGGCAGCGGATGTATCCGTGGGCACGGCGATTTTTGCAATTATGCCGGGCGACGGCTCCGCACGCGAGCAGGCCGCCAGCTGCCAGCGCGTACTGGGCGGCGCGGCAAATTTTGCCCGCGCATATGCCACCAAACGCTATCGCTCCAACCTGATTAATTGGGGCATACTGCCCTTCATCACCGAGGCCGACCTTGCGCTGGGTGAATATGTGCTGGTGCCGGATATGCAAAAAGCCGTCAGAGACGGCCTTGCAAGCATTCCTGCGTATGTGCTAGGAGACGGCGGCGCGCGGGAAATCATCCTCTCGCTCGGCGAATTGACGGACGAAGAACGGCGCACGCTGCTGGCCGGGTGCCTGATCAACCACTACCGCGAAGAGGAATCATAAACCGCCCGCTCCAGGAAAAGCAGGAAGTACGACACCGCCAGCAGATCCGCGCAGCCGCCCGGGCTGAGCCATGCGGCGGTCAGTTGCTCTGAAAGCGCCCGCGCCTTCTCGATGGAAAAATCGCCCAGTAGCGTGAGGGCGCTTTCCATCACCGCGCGGGCTGTTTTTTCTGTGCCGCGGCGGCGTAGGTTTGCATCCTCTACAGTTGCCAGCAGCGATACCAGCGCATACACCCCAGCGTCGTTGAGGCTTTCGCCGATTGCTAGGCGTGCTTTCAGCGCGGGCAGGCCGATCCTGCGTGCCGAGGGAAAGCCTCGCGCTGCTTCTCCACGCGCGCCGGGGATGGCATGCATTTCAGTGGACAGTGTTTCGGCCGTCATGTCGGCACACAGCGTGCAGAGCGCGTCCGTGTCGTGCGCAAGCCCGTAGGCCTGCCGGTGGCCCAGCGCTCCACACAGGATGCCGAGCGAGAAGATCGCGCCTTTGTGCGTGTTGACGCCGCCTGTAGTCCGCAGCATCTCCGTTTCGGCACACATGCCGGGGTAGCGCAGCGCGGCAAACGTTTCCTGCGGCGCTTTTGCGCACATGCCGATGTGGACGCAATCGCGCAAGTACGGCGTCAACACCGACGCGCTATCCATAAAGGTGAAAAAGTCCATATCGTTGTGCGCACCACAGCCCTCGCGGTCAACCAGGCCGGGCTTGGGCGTGCAGGCGACCTCGTAGAGCAGCGCGCGCGTTGCCAAGCTGGCGACCTGATCGGCGTATGCGGCAGAGAGCGTCTTTTCTAGGATCGCTTCTGTCTCGGCAAAGAGCGCATCCACCGTGTGCGCCCGGCTGCGCGCACAGGCGCTGGCAGGCTTACCGCAGAGCAGGCATCGGCGCGGTGGCAGGCCAACGGCCTCCCGGCCTATCTTTTGACCGTCTGTATCAATGATGTCAATGTCCAACAGCCTGCCATAGCGGTCAGCTTCTTCAATGGTGCAGAGCAGTTTCTTGAGCCGTAGCGCGCTGTCTGCCGCTGCCCAGTAGGCGGTTAGCCCGGCGGGTTCTTCTGTTTGGTCATGCGCAAGTATTGGCACGCCGTGGCGGTCAAGCTGCTCTGAAATTAGGCGCACTGCCCTGGCAAATCCCTCCGCGATGCGCCGCGTAACCTTCACCGGCCCGGCGATGTTCATCGTCAGGCAGACCACCGGCGCGGCATGTGCAGCAAGCAGCGCGCGCTGCTTTTCTGCGCGCGCGTCTCGCAGCGCCATCATGTCCTCCACAGTAACGGGAATACCCCATATTTCTCTGTTCATGCGTGTCACTTTACCAAAACCGCCTGCCAATTTCAATCGCAATATGCTATACTATTCGCATGAGTGACTACCATCTATCCACCCTATCGCCCAGCGACCGCCGCGCACAGCGGCAGGTGGACACGCTGCTGGCAGCCGAAGGCCTCGCGCGCGATGCGCGCATTGAGGAAACCCTCGGCCTGTTTGACGCGGACGAAACGCTTGTGGCGACCGGGTCCCTTTTTGCCAATACGCTGCGGTGCATTGCGGTGGACGCCAAACGCCAAGGAGAGGGTTGGCTCAGCACACTATTGACGGCGCTGCTGGAGCGGCAGCACGCGCGTGGGCACTCGCATGTGTTCCTCTACACCAATCCCGAGGCCGCGCGCTACTTTGCCGACCTTGGTTTTCATGAAATCGCGCGCGTTCCCGGCAGCCTGGTCTTCATGGAAAACAAGCCCGGCGCGTTCGCTGCACACCTGCGCAGCCTGTCCGCATGGTCCGCCCAGGGGCGTGTCGCCTCCATCGTGATGAACGCAAACCCCTTCACGCTTGGCCACCAGTACCTGCTGGAGACCGCTGCGCGGGAGAACGACGCCGTGCGGTGCTTTGTCGTGTCCGAAGACGTGTCGCTGGTGCCGTTCGCAGCGCGGTTTGCGCTGGTCAAGGCCGGGGCGGCCCACCTGCCGAACGTAACCGTGCACCCATCTGGCAGCTACATCATCTCCAGCGCCACGTTCCCCTCGTACTTCCTCAAGGAGGACCGCCTCATCACTGAGACGCAGGCGCGGCTGGATATCGAGGTATTCGCGCGCATCGCGGCGACGATGGGCATCACCCGGCGTTACATTGGCGAGGAACCGTTTTCGCAGATCACGCAGGTATATAACGGCATAATGCGGGAGATGCTGCCGCAACGGGGCATTGAGTGCATGCTGTTGGACCGGCTCGCGCTGGGCGGCACGGCCATCAGCGCATCGGAGGTGCGGCAGTTGCTGCATGACGGAAAGCTCGACGCCATCCGCCCCTATGTGCCGCAAACGACATTTGATTACTTCCGCAGCGAGGAAGGAAAACGCACGATCGAAGCCATCCAGAGCGCCGGGGAAGTCCGGCACGCGTAACCCCATTAGCACGTACAGAGGTTGAGATGGTCAACAGAATATACATCGTCGGCCCTGTTGGCAGCGGCAAGAGCACACTGGCCAGGAGGCTCTCCAAGGATTACGGCCTTACCTGCTGCGAGCTGGACAGCATCGTCTACACGCCCGACCCGGAATCTTCATCCGGCAACCGAAAGCGTTCCGAGGCAGAACGGGACGCGCTTTTGCATGCGATTTTGGCAAAGGAGCGCTGGATTGTCGAAGACGCAGGGCGCGCTTATTTTGACATCGCCATGCAGGCGGCGGACTCCATCATCCATCTGGAACCCCCGGTATCCATTCGCAAGCGCAGGATTGTCCTCCGGTGGATCAAACAGCGGCTGCACCTGGAAGCGTGCGGGTATATCCCAGGGGTTTACATGCTGAAACTGATGTTTAAATGGACCCGCAACTATGAAAACGGGGCCGACGGTGTAAAGGAACGGCTGGTCCGATATAAGGCCAAGACATCGCTCCTGCGCACGGAAAGGGACATCCGCCGCTACATTCACGAGAATCTGCAATAAAAGGGCCGACCCGCTTCCCCAGCGGACCGGCCTTCTCTCATTCCTCGAAGGAATACTCCTTGATCTGCCGCACGACGTCCAGGATCGTGCCGTCGCGCGCCTCCATGATCGCGACCACCCGGTCATGGAACTGTAGCGGCTCCGGCCTGCCGACGATCGCGTATGCCTGCTCCTTCAGCGCCTCGATCGTCGTCAGCGGCAGGTTCGTCCCCGCCAGCGCGTCGATTAGGTCTTGTCGCAGCGGGTTGACCGCGATGCCGTACTCCGTCACCACCACGTCAATCGCCTCGCCCGGCGTGGTCACGGTGACCACCCGCTCGCAGACGGTGGGCATCCGCCCGCGCACCAGCGGCGTGACGATGATCGTACACTTCGCCCCGGCAGAAGCGTCCGGATGGCCGCCCGGAGCGCCGCGCAGCACCCCATCGGACCCAGTGATGACATTCACGTTAAAGTCCGTATCCACCTCCAGCGCCGCCAGAATCACAAAGTCCAGCTTGTTGACGAACGCGCCCTTGTTGGCCGGGTTGGCGTACTGGGATGTGGAAATTTCAAAGTGACGCGGGTGCTCGTGCACGGACTTTACCGACGGCACATCGAAGTCCTGCGTGTCGACGATCATCTCCACCAGCCCCTTGTTCAGAAGGTCCACCGCGGGCTGGCTGATGCCTCCGATGATCCAGCGGATCTTGTAGTCGTTTTCGATCAGCAGCGGCTCCAGGAAGCGGTTCGCCGCCAGCGATGGGCCGCCGGCCCCTGTCTGGAACGAGAAACCGTCACGGAAGTACGGCGTCGCCTCCATCACCTTCGCGCAGTATTCAGCCATCAGCAGGTCGCGCGGGTCCTGGCTCATGCGCGCCGCCTGTGAGGCAATCTTTTTCGGGTCGCCGATCTCATCGACCACGACCACATAATCCACGTCAATCGCCTGGATGCTCGCGGGCATGTTCGGGAAATCCACCAGGCAGTTGGTGATGACGACCACCTTGTCGGCATATTTGGCGTCGACCATCGCATAGGAAAGCACGCCGCAGTCGCTTCTGCCGCCCTTGCCGCGCGCGTTGCCGCAACCGTCGGCGGTAGGCGCGCCGATGAACGCAACGTCGATGTGCAGTTCGCCCTCTTCGATGGCGCGCACACGCCCGCCGTGTGAGCGCAGGATCGCCGGGGTTTTCAGCTTGCCGTGCGACACAACGTCACCCATCCGACCGCGAATGCCGCTGGTCTGCAGGCCTGTGACGATGCCCTGCTCGATATAGTCGGCCACCGGATCGTGCGCCATGCCCAGCGACGACGCGGCGATGGTGATATCCCGAATGCCCAGCGCGACGATCTCCTGCATCACGAGGTTCACGATGTAGTCCCCATCGCGGAAATGATGGTGGAACGAAATGGTCATGCCGCTCGTAAGCCCCGCATATACGATCGCCTCGCGGATGCTTTCGACCAGCTTGCTTTCCTGCGGTTTCTCGTACATCCGCACGCGCGGCCCGGCCTTTTTGTACGCCGCGCCGTCGCGGTAGTTGCTCCCCTGAAACACTTGCCTGCCGCCTGTCAGCAACTCATTGGGGATGTCGCGCCCTACTTTGTTTCGCATTTACAGATCCCCCTCATACACGCCCGCCGCCTTGGCCATCGCCAGCGTCCGCTCCGCGCCCGGCAGGAACGCGACGTCGATCATCTTGCCATCCACGGTGAACACGCCAATCCCCTTGGCCGCCTGTTCGCGCACCGCGCGCACCACCTTTTCCGCCTGAATGATCTCCTTCTGCGTAGGCGCGAAGATCTCATGCACAATTGCGATTTGCTTGGGGTTGATGACCGATTTGCCATCAAAGCCCATCTGCTTGGCAAGCAGCGCCTCCTCGCGGAAGCCTTCCATGTCATCCAGGTCGGTGAAGACGGTATCAAAACACTGCACGCCCGCCGCACGCGCGGCAATCAGCATATTGGCCCTGCCGCCCAGCAGCTCAATGCCGCCGGGGTTGTAGGCGGCCTGCATACTCTTTCGGTAATCGCTGCCCGAGATGGCCACACCAATCATCCGCTCGGGGCACGCGCTGCTGATCTCGTACGCATTCAGGATACCAAGCGGCGATTCCAGCGCTGCCGTGATCAGTGTGTGACCCACTTCGCGGTCAAACTCCGTTTCAGCGGCGGCAATGGCCTCCTCCACCCGGCGCACATCCTCCGCGTGCTCGCACTTGGGGATGCGGACGCCATCGCAGCCCGCCGCAACAGCAACCCGAATATCTTCCTGCCAGTGCGGTGTATCCAGGCCGTTGATGCGCACCAGCCGCTCGATGCCCCGGTAGTCCACCGTTGTCAGCGCATGGTAGAGCGAAAAGCGGGCCGCGTCCTTCTGGTTCTCGGCGACTGCGTCTTCCAGGTCGAAAATCAGGCTGTCGGGCCTGAATACATAGGCATCCTTGATCAGGCTGGGCCGCTGCGCGCTGAGGAACAGCATCGTACGGCGCAGGCGTTTCAGGTTTGCGTTCATCGCACGGCACCTCCCCATGGCACGCTGCTGGTCTCCCCGCAGGCGCGAAACACCGCGCACTCCACGCGCGCCTTGATCGTGCAGTCCAGCGCGCCTTTGTCCACTATCGTTACGCGCGCGCTCTGCACCTCCAGGCGGGAGAGCGTCTTCAGCACCGTCTGGCGAATCTGCTTGCCGTACTGGCTGAGCACATTGGACTGGATCGAAAGCTCAATGCCGCCCTCGTACGGCTCAATGGAAACCTGCGTATCGCTGGATTCCAGCGTTCCCGCCATCGCGGGCATGATGATCTGCATGCATAGACCCCCTTATCCCAGCACGGCTGCAACAAAACTCAATATGGTCGGAAAAAATGAGATGACCACAATCAGCCGCAGCACTTGCAATAAAATCAGCTTCACATTGCGTACGCCCAGGTCTGCGGAGATGAGCGCCATGTCGCTCGCCCCGGCGGGCGTCGCCGCCAGCATCGCCTCGGTACGCCCGAAGCAGCCGGTCTTTTCAAACATCCTGCTGATGCCAAACGCGCCCAGCAGATAGCAGGCTAGCAGAATGACGATCGGCAGCAATAAATACGGGATTTCAGATAGCTCCTTCAGGCCGATGCCCGCGCCGACATATGCGCCGGCCAGGCACTGCGCGCCCTTTCGAAAGACCCGGGGCACCTGCGCCCGGGGGTAAAAATACTTAAACGCCACGCTGCCCAGCACCGCAAAGGCCATCGTGCCGGACGGGATGGGCGACATCATGCCCAAAAGACCGAACATCGCCGCCACTGCCAAGGTCAGCAGCGTGGCAGGCCAGGATGTTGACGCCTTTTCCCGCTTCAGCGCTGCCGCTTCGCCGCCCTCACCCCCCGGGTTCAGCCAGCGAATCAGCGCCGGGAACAGCGCGATGCCCATCATGAACCTGACAAACTGCATGATCGTCACCTTGGCCGTATCCGCGCCCAGGTCGGCTGCGATCATCGGAATGTCGCTGATGCCGCCGGGTGTGCAGCTCATCAGCGAGGTGATCATATCCAGCGGGCTTGTCAGATAAATCAGCAGTCCGGCAATAAGGTTGATCAGCAGCAGTCCCGGCATCAGGATCGCCGCAGGACGGGCCACGGTGCGCATCTCGCGCATCTCCTGTCTGCTGACCCCCGCGCCAATGAACGCCCCGGCGATAATCTGCGCGATGGTTTTGGCAACTTTGGGCATCTCGGCGATGCCGGTCGTGATGCCCAGCACGCACGCGCCGATCACCGCGCCAATCATCATCCCGCCCGGTACGCGTAGCCTGTCCAGCGCGCAGCCTACAGCAAACGCCGCAAGAAGCGTCGCCACAATCGGTGCCATAACGAAAATACAACCCGCCGTGAGGCGAAACATTGGGTTTCGAAAGGGCAAAGCCCTTCGCGGGGATCCAAGGGGCAGAGCCCCTTGGCGTTCCCCCGTCCCCGCAACCTCTCCTCACGCCGCCTTCTTTTTGCTTTGAATCCCCAGCGCCTTCTTGACAGACGGCGCGACGAGCGGGTAAACCAGGGTGACAATACAAACGATCATCAGCACCACAGTAATCCAGCTATTGGTAAACATTCTGCCGACACTTCCGCGGCTTATGGTGAACGCGCGGCTGAAGTTGCCCTCGCAAATCTTGCCAAGCACCAGACCCAGGATCATCGCTGCGCTGTTGAACTTGCAGACCTTAAAGATGACGCCCGCGATGCCCGCGATCGCCATGATCTTTACGTCCGTGATGTTCATGCTCGTCGCGTAGGAGCCGATCGTCGCCAGCATGATGATGATCGGGCCGAGGAACGAGTACGGGATCGACAGGATCTGCGCGAAGATTTTCGCCACGCCGATGGCCACGATGACCATCAGGATGTTGGTGACGATCATGGAGACGAACGTCGCTGACAGATACTCCGGTTGGTTGACCAGCAGCAGCGGGCCTAGCTGCACGCCTTTGAGGACGAGCGCGCTCATCATCACCGCCGCGGCGTTGCCGCCCGGAATGCCCAGCGACAGCAGCGGAACCATCGCGCCGCCGGTGGCTGCGTTGTTCGCCGTCTCGGACGCCGCCACGCCGTCGATGATGCCCGTGCCGAACTTCTCGGGATGCTTGGACAGTTTCGTCTCGGTGGAGTAGCACATGAAAGAGGCAATCGTCGCGCCCGCGCCGGGCAGAATGCCGATGATCGTGCCGACGATGGCGCTGCGCAGAACCACCCACTTGATCGACAGCCATTCCTTCCATGTGGGCATTTCGGTACCGGTCTTGCCGCCGCCGATGCCATCCTCGGCCTTCAGGCGGTCGTTGCCGGTGGACTGATTGAGCACCTCGGTCACAGCGAAGATACCGATCAACACCGGGATCATCTCAATGCCGGCGAGCAGCTCCTTGGAGCCGTAGGTCAGGCGCTGCACCGCGTACATCGGGTCCTGACCCACGCACGCCAGCAGCAGGCCGATCAGGCCGGAGATGATCGTGCGGAGCATGTTCTTGGAGTCAAGGCAGGTAAGGATTGACAGGCCCATGAACGTGACCGCGAACAGCTCGCTGGGGCCGAAGGACAGCGCGGCCTTGGTCAGCTGCGGGCTGAGCAGGAACATCGCCAGCGCGGAGAACAAACCGCCCAGCGCCGAGCAGCCCAGCGCCACGCCGAGCGCCTTGCCTGCCTTGCCCTGCTGCGCCATGGGGTAACCGTCGAACGTGGTCGGCGCGCTGGATGGCACGCCTGGAATCTTAAAGAGGATCGCCGTGATGGAACCGCCGGTGATCGACGAACAGTAGATGGCCACCAGGAACATGATTGCCGGAACCGGCTGCATGCTGTAGGTAAACGGCAGGCCGAGCGCCACCGCCATCGTGGCGGATACGCCGGGCAGCGCGCCAAAGATCGTGCCCATAACCACCGCAAGGACGGTCATCAGCAGCATTGTAGGGTCCAGCAGCGTGGAGAAACCCATGCCCAGAAGTTCTAAAGTACTCATGCCACATCCACCTCCTTACGGAATCAGAGATTCAATGAACAGGGAGAAGCTGCGCAGGAACGGAATGGTACCGCGCGGCAGGTTCACCTGCAGCAAAACGCCAAAGCAGATATACAGCACCAGCGTGATCAGCAGCGCAAACAGAATTAGCCGCAGATACTTGCGCTCGCCCAGCAGAATGCCGTATGCCACCAGGAACAGGAGGCAAGTGGGCATGAAGCCCAGCGGCTCCAGGATCATCGACAGCACCACGACGATGACAATGCCGATGAACAGCTTGTTGGTGAAAAACGGCGGAATGGTTTTGGCAAACGCCGCGAGGCTGAACTCGGGCTTGCCCTTGTTCTTCTGGATGATCTTAATAATGTTGGCGACCATGCAGGCGATCAACAGCACTAGGATGACGCTTGGCCAGATGTTCGGCTTGAGCGCATTGGGGTTGTTGAGCACCTTGGTCGGGATGGGCGCTTCCAGCACGCGGAACAGCAACGTAAAGACAAAAAAGATCAGCAGGAGGATGTTGACGATAAGCTCCAACAAGGTGTATCCACACTCCTTCTACAAAAAGGGGGACTAGAGTCAAGGCTAGTCCCCTCAGGGGTCAAATATCCGCGCCGCGCGCTTTACTTGTAGTAATCCTTGGATAGAACGCCCTGCTCGCCCAGGTACGCGGTGAACGTGACGTACTCGCTCTCGAACAGGTCCGCGAACTCCTGGCCGGCCGAGAAGCCCTGCCGCTCATTAAGCGTGCTCTGCACGAGGAAGTCCTGCCAGGTCTGCGTCTGCACCGCCTGCTCAATCGCAGCAACCAGCGTATCGATCGCGCCCTGCGGCGTGCCGGCCTTGGCCATGATGCCGCGCCAGGTGCCGATGTAGGAATCAATGTCCAACTCGCCCGTGCACTGCATATCGGGGTAGAGCTCCATTCGCTTGTCGGAGAGGCAAACCAGCGGCACCACGTCGCCGGATTCGATCAGGCCCGCGATCTCGGTCGTGCCGGTGATCATCAGGTCAATGTGGCCACCCACCAGCGCCGCGTTCATTTCCGCGCCACCCGAGTAGGGCACTTCGGTGACATCCAGGCCTTCGAGCGTCTGCTGCAGGCCCGCGCCATCCGCGCCGGTCGCCGTCAGCATGCCGACGTTAATCATGTAGGGGTTGGCCTTGGCGTACTCAATCAGCTCGGAGAAGGTGGTGTAACCCTTCTTGTCCATCGCCTTCTTGGAGGCGGCGATGATGTTGATGGAGTGCACGAGCTTGGCAACCGGGATGAACTGGCTGCGATAGTCCATGGACGTGGTGCCCTGCAGGTCCTGCATGATCAGCGACTGCGTGCCGAGCATGAAGGTGTAGCCGTCCGCAGGCTGCTTGTAGGTGTACTCGACGCCCGTGACGCCGCCTGCGCCTTCGACGTTGACGACTTCGACCTCAACGCCCAGGATTTCCTTGAGCAGCGTGGCCATCGGGCGGATGGTGCTATCCGCGCCGCCGCCGACGCCCCACGGGCAGACGATTTCGATCTTACGCTCGAACTTCCACTCGCTCTCGGCAGTCGCAATAGCAACCGTGCCCAGGAGCATCAGCAGGGACAGGACGAGACATAATGTTTTCTTCATGTGCAGTTCCCCCTTAATATTTGTTGCAACCATGTTGAAAACATGATAAGGTATCCGTGTGTATAATGCAAATACCGTTTTATCTATAGGGCACATAGTTCCCAACTTATGCTAGGAGATGAGCGGGCGATGAACCTCAAGCATGCGAGTTACGTCCTGACGGTGCTGCGAGAGGGCAGCATTACCGCAGCAGCCAAAAAACTGTATATCTCCCAGCCGTCGCTCAGCCAGACAATCAAACAGATTGAGCAAAACCTGGGCGCGCCCATCTTTGACCGCGCCGGGGAAACGCTGACGCTAACCTACGCGGGCGAAAAGTATGTGGAAGCGGTGCGGCTGGTGATGATGGTCAATACGAACCTCACCAACGAAATTGAGGAAACCAAAGCAGAGGTGCACGGCCGCATGCGCCTGGGCATTTCCATGCAGCGCGGCATGAACCTGCTGCCGCTGGTGCTGCCGGAGTTTTTGCAGAAGTATCCGCATGTGAAGATTGAACTGGAAGAGCATGGGTCGGATACGCTGGAGCGGTTGGTGGCGGAGGGCGCGTGCGATCTTGCGCTGGTGACGACGCATCCCAAGGCCAACAACCTGGAATATGAGCTGATTGAAAACGAGCTATTGGTGCTGATGGCGGCAAACACCACTGCGCTTGCCGCCCGCTACCAGGATATGGAAGAGATCGACATTACCGAGGCGGCCGGCGAGCGCTTTGTGAGCCTTCGGCAGGGACACAGCGTGCGCTCCATTCAGGACCGGCTGTTCGCCGCGCGCCATATGGAGCCGAAAATCCTGCTGGAGACCAACAGCCTGGAGGCCGCAAAGCACATCGCAGCCCGCACAGGCGCGGTGATGATCTGCCCGTATGTGTACATCGTCAACTCCGCGACGCTGCGCTCGCTGACCAAGTGCTTTCCCATTGATACCGGCGGGTATGAGCGGCACTTCTACCTATGCTACCGCAAGGGGCTGTACTTTGCGAAGTTCATGGAGGATTTCATGGCGATTGTCCGGAGCAAGCTGTAGGCGTTACCGCAGGAGCGCCCGGCGCGCCTTCTCGGCGATATCCCCGGCGGTTAGGCCATAGTGGGCGAACAGCTCCCCCTGGCTCTGCGCCGACTGGCCGAAACAGTCGTCAATCGCGACTGCTTCCATCGGCCTGCCATCGCCGCGAAGCGCCCAGGCCACAGCCGCCGCAAGCCCGCCTTGCAGACTGTGTTCTTCCGCTGTAATAATCGCGCGCACGCCCTCGCAGAGGTCGCGGATTGCCGCATCCGGAAAGGGCTTCATGCAGGGCGCGTTGATCACGCGGACCTGGATGCCCTCGGCTGCCAGCAGGTCCGCCGCACGGAGGGATTCGATGACCATCGCGCCACAGGCGATCATCGCTATGTCGTTCCCTTTGCGCAGCACCGTGGGCATTATCGGCGATGCATCTTCGCCGGTGATCTCCGGCAGTTCCGCGCGCGTCACACGCAGATATGCCGGGCCATCGTTCTTTGCCATCCACGCAACCATCTTTTTCAGCTGCGGCGCGTCGGCGGGTACCAGCACCGTCATGCCCGGAATCGCCCGCATGATCGCGATGTCTTCCACCGACTGATGCGTCGCACCGTCCCCAAAGTCTGATAGGCCCGCGCTGGAACCGGCGATCTTCACATTCAGCCGCCCGATGGCGATGCTCTGGCGGATCTGGTCATATGCGCGTCCGGCTGCAAACACCGCGAACGAGTTGGTGAATACCACCCGGTCCGTCAGGCTGAGGCCCGCCGCAAAAGAGGTCATGTTCGCCTCGGCAATGCCCATCTCGAAGTAGCGCTCCGGGAACGCGCGCTGGAACATCGCAGACATCGTGCTATTGCCGAGGTCGGCCTCACAGACCGCCACGCGCGGGTTTTCCTGGCCCAGGGCGACGAGCACCTCGCCGTATGCGGTGCGCAGGCTTGAAACCTTCATCCCGTCAACCCCCTTCCGCCATGGCCAGGTCGTACTGCGCCTGGGTCATTGTGCCATTGTGGAATGCCGCGTTGCCCTCCGCGAAGGGAAAACCCTTTCCCTTGATCGTTTTGGCGATCAGCGCGGTGGGTTTTCCGCAGGTACTCCTTGCAGCGGTAAGCCCTATGCGAATGGAATCGATACAGTGGCCGTCGATTTCCACCGCGTGCCAGCCGAACGCCTCCCACTTTTCCGTGTAGGGGCGCGTATCGAACCGTTCAGCCACCGCACCGGTGGCCTGCAGGCCGTTCACATCAACAATCGCCGTCAGGTGGTCGAGCCTAAACGCCGATGCCGCCATCGCCGCCTCCCACACCTGCCCTTCGGCAAGTTCACCGTCGCCCAGGCAGCAGTAGACACGGGCCTTCCGTCCATCCAGCCTGAGGCCCGCAGCGATGCCCGCCGCGATGGACAGCCCTTGCCCCAGCGATCCGGTGTTGGCCTCAATGCCGGGCAGCTTGCGCATGTCCGGGTGCCCCTGCAGGCGGCTGCCCAGCAGCTTGAGGGTTGGCAGCTCTTCTGCGGGAAAGAAGCCCAGATCGGCCAGCGCCGCATACTGGATCAGCGCCGCATGGCCCTTGGAGAGGATGAACCGATCCCGTTCAGGCCAGCCGGGTTCCTCCGGGCGCACGCGCATCTCCTCGTAATACAGCACCGTCACGATGTCTGCGAGCGAGCACGCGCCGCCCAGATGCCCGGCCTTCATCGGCCCGATCATCCGCGCAACATCGCGCCTGAGCTGCGCGGCCTTTTGTTGCAGCGCGTCGCCGGTCATCATGCGTCACCTCCTGGCCTGCATGCCAGGCGGTATCGCATCACACGGTCCCGGTTGCCAGAGCTGGCGAATATCCATTTTTCATCACCCACGTCGACTGTCTCGGCGTTGGTAGGCCCTTCGTGCTCGTCTAGCACGGTGATGTCCATCAGCAAATTTCCCTCGCGCTCTCCCACGCAGCGCAGCAGCAACAGCGCGCCGTTCCCGCCACGGTAGCCGACCAGCAGCCCGGGCTGTCCCCACAGGTCCACCGGTAGCAGCACATGGCCGAAGTCGACCGGGTAGCGATACACCTCACGCCAGACACCCTCGGCGGCACGCTTGCGCACCACCACGTTGTTGCCATGAAACCCTTCGATGGTGACGATCTCGTCCTCTCCGTCGCCATCCAGGTCGAACACAACCGTTTCGCTGATCTCATGGTTCAGCAGATGGTCAAACGTCCATTCATCACCTACAGAGGCCGGTGGATAAAACGCGAACAGCCCCTGCTCGCCGCTGACAAATACCGCCTGTTGCCCCTTGAAAGAGCCTTCCCACACCCCGTGATTCTTCCAGATATCGCCCAGCAGCTTGTGCAGTATCAGCGGCGCGGGACTACGCGGATCGATCCGCCCTGCGTACACTGCGCCGGGGGACGACCAGTCCTCTCGCCCATGCTTGGGGCCGCACAGCGTAGTGACGAGCACATAGTGCACACCGCCCGCCTCCACCACGCACAGCCGATGGGCGTTGGACAGGCGGGCGATTGTCGTCTCCGTCCAGGCGCCATCCGCATACATCACCTGCACGATGCGCGCGCCCAGCCCCTGGAACCCTTTATAGAACGCCTGAATGGTGACAAAGCCGTTTGCGCCCTCAATCCAGTCCAGGCTGATCGCTCCGCCTTCCATCGGCCAGACGGTCTGTGCATCGTCAAAGTCATCAAGCGCAATCGCTGGGCAGTGCGCCGGGAGCTCCGAGGTGATGAGCAGACGGTCGCGCCCGTCTACGGAAACCTTGCGCACCACATAGGGGAAGCGGATGTCGAGAACCTTATCCCGGCGAACGATCATGCGCCATCCCTCCCCTCACCCATATCGGTTCTGCGGTATCCGGTCGCGAAGTCCACCTCGTTCTCCAGAGGCCTTTCGGCAACCAGATTCTGGATATTGCGAATAGCAATCTCCACTTTCTTTTCGATCGTATAGGCAGCATGGTCCTTGCCCGCGCTATGCGGGGTAATAAACACATCGGGGATGGCCCACAGTGGGCTGCTCTCCGGCAGCGGTTCTGTCTCCGTCACATCCAGCCCCGCGCCCCATAGGTGACCCGCCTGCATGCAGCGCGCCAGCGCATCGGTGTCGATCGCGTCGCCGCGCCCGACGTTGAGCAGCACGGCGTCCGGCCGCATCATCAGCAACCGCTTTTCATCGAGCAGATGGCGCGTTTCCTTTGTCCCCGGCAGGCACAGCGCAACGATATCTGCTAGCGGCAGCTCTGTCTCCAGCCGGTCTGTATGGCACAGCGCATCCACGTATTCGGGGCGGCTGTTGCCCGCGCGCCGCACACCTACTGTCGTTGCACCCATGGCCTTCATCCGCTTGGCAAATGCGCACCCCACATCGCCCAACCCCACGATCAGCACCCGGGAACCCTCGATGGTTTTCGCGTTGCCCAGCACCTGCCAGCGCCGCGCGCGCTGGTTATCCAAATACCCCGCATGGCGCTTGCACAGGAATAGCAGCATGCCCATCAGATGTTCCGCCAGTGGCGTGCCAAACGCCCCGGTGCTGGTGGCGAGATGCACACCCACAGGCACCGCGCCGGGCACAATGTAGGCATCGGCGCCCGCAGTACCCAGCTGCAGCAGCTTCAGGCGCGTGCAGTGCTCCAACATCTTCACGGGCGGATTGCCAACGATGGCATCCGCATCGGCGATGAGCTCGGGCGTCACCGTCTTTTCGGCGGCGAACACCATCTCCTCACCGGGAAAGGCCTCTGCCATGCGCGCCTTGCGGGCCTCGCCCACCGGCAGCAACACGACGATTTTCATATGCCCACCTCCTGTGGTGTGCTCCGCATAAGCTTTGTCCGCACATCGTCGGCCAGCCGCTGCATGCGCCCGGTGTTCAACAACCAGTAGATAATGTGCGGATACTGTCCGTCATTCGCGTCCAGGTGTGCTTGCACGCGCTCCCGACAGGCGTCCAGCTCCTCCACTGCCGCAAGCGCAAGCGCCTTGTCCGCCGCATCGCCGGTGTCCAGCGCCCGCTGGGTGTGAAACACCACCTGGCAGCTGTGCAGGCCGATCTCGGCGTAGAGTTGATATAGCGCAAACATCGCACGGATGTCCTCAACCACCTCCGGGGGGAAGCCAAGGGTTTCTGCCTGCAAAATGCCAGCCAGCGCCGCGCAGGCCTGCTGGGCCTCTTCCTTCTCCGCGAAGATCAGCGCCATGTTCTCCAGCGTCACCGCGACCATCTGCGACGCGCCCGGGTCCCATTGGTCACGCCCGTGGTAGCTAACCATCATGCGGAACGCGATCGACAGCGAGTCAGGGAACATGTTATCTTCACAGAACCAGTGAGTGCGCACATACACTGTCTTTTCCAGCACCCGCCATGACGCCTTCATAAAATCACGCAGGCGTATCCACGCGTCCGGGGCGGTAGGTGGAACCGGCTGAATCGCGTCCGAGTCGGTCAGGAATGTGCCAATCCAGCCCGCAGCGGCCCAGGCGCGGTACGCATCATCCAGGTCCGCATCGAGGTTCCCCGCCAGCAACCCACCCGCATACAGGTTCAGGATGTTGGCGGTAGATAGCGCGCTGTTTTCGTACATCCCTTCCCAGTCGGTGCGGAAGTACACGCCTCGCGCGCCCTTGTCGTAGCAGCGGTTCATCCGCGCCTGGAAATCCTCCGCGATGCTGGCGGGGAAGATGCCCATGCCGTAGAACTGGCCCCAGGCGTCGAACTCGATCCATTCGGTCTGCCCGGTCGTGCCAATCTTCGGGTTGTCCGGAAATGTCGGGAAGTAATCGTGCGGCGTGTTTTTCAGCGAGATGACGACATCCTTGTCCGCCGCCTTCGCCGCGCGAAGCAGCACGCTCTGGTTGGCCGCCGAGTTGGAGAAGTCGCGCACGATGAACTCTCGCCCATGCGCGCGCAGCACGCGACTGACCGCCTCAAACCCGCTCCTGTACCAGTCAAACGGATCAAGCGAACGGCAACGCTCGCAGCGGCACGGGGTTTTCTTGGTGATGGATGTCTTGGCCTCATGCGTGCCCATGCTGAGGATGATGCCATCCAGCCCCGGCAACGCCTGCATAACATCTTCCAGACAAGCCTCTATATAGGTCCACCAAAACGGGTCGCTGGGGCAGGCAATGTTGTTCTCCCGCACCAGCCAGGGGAACAGCTCCAGAATCTCGTCCGGGCAGTATATTTCCTTGATACTCAAATAAAACCGAATGCCCTTGCGGTGCGCACGGCGAATGATATTATTAAGATAATTGCGATTGTTTTCGATGGCAAACGTGCGCATCCCGCGAAACTTTTCCCACATCATATCATTTGTGAGGTACTTGCTCGGCAGCGCAAGCGTGTTGATGATATCGCTCTGATGAAAAATGAGCGCGTTAAAACCATTCCGCTCCATAAAGTCCAGCGCACGGTACACATGCGCGTGATACCACATGGACCTGGAGTGCATTTCCAGCCCGCAAACGTCGAATGACCGCATAGGACCCTCCTGTGCCCGGCGAGGCGACGAGGGAAGCGGAGGAACGCTGGGGGACGCCGTCCCCCAGAGCCCCAGCCAGGAGGCAAGCCTCCTGGACCTCCAACATTTCGCCAGCGGGCGGGCTAACTATATTCACCAAAAAGCATCCCGCCGTGAGGCGAAATGTTGGGTTTCGAAAGGGCAAAGCCCTTCGCGGGGATCCAAGGGGCAGAGCCCCTTGGCGTTCCCCACCTCGTCGTTTTCCCCCGTTACTTCGCGAAGATCTTCTCAGCTTCCACGATGAACGCCTTGGCGGCGGCTTCGGGGGTGAGCTTCTTGTAGCCAACTTCCTGCACGAATTCCTGGATCAGGTTGTGCAGGTTGCTGTCCAGCGTCTGGCCGTTTTCGACCTGCATGCCCAGCTCCGCGCTCTTCTCGTTGATCTCCATCACCTGCGAGCGGATCAGGCCCTGTTCGGAGAGGAGTTCTGCCCCGTGCAGGTTCGAGGGGATGCCGCGCGTATCGCCGGTCACCAGGATGGCCTCGTCGTCGTTGAGGAGGTAGTTGACGAACTTCACGGCTTCCTCGCGGTTGGCGCCGTCGGCACTGATGGCGTACAGCTGCGAGGCGGTCGTCGCCCAGCCAGAGTTCTTCGCGTCCGCGAGAACCGGGGTGTACAGCGTCTTGATCTCGAAGGGCGAACCGGTGATTGTCGCCACCGCTGTGGAACCCATGGAGAACGCAAGGCCGTAGCGGGCCTCGACCCAGCCCGGCGTCTGCTCGGGGTAGCTGGTGCCGTAGGGCATTAGCTCTTCAAACGGCGGCAGCGTGCCGGAGGTGACCAGGCGCAGGATGTAGTCGAACACGTAGGTCATGTCTTCCTCAGTGAAGGTTAGCTTTCCATCTTCGCTGATCATGTCCACGCCTGTGCGCTGCTTGAGCATGAAGCGGACGATATAGGCGAAGTTGGACAGCCGTGAGCATAGCAGGTGGCTCTCCGGGTCCTGCTCCTGCACCTTTTCGCCCATCACAATCAGGTCTTCCCAGGTCCACTTGCCCGGGTCGGTCAGGCCAAACTTCTCGAAGAATTCGACGTTGTAGATCATGCCGTAGCAGTTGGTGCCCAGCGGGATGCCGATCAGGAAATCTTCCGTGCCGCAGACGGCAGCCAGGAAGTCCGGGTCGAACTGCGAGAGGTCCAGACCCTCCAGGTTGTAGAGGTTCACGAACCGCTCCTGGTAATTGGTCATCAGGTCATAGACCCATTTGAAGTCGATCTGGCTAATGTCCGGCTGCTGTTTGCCAGCCAGCTGGATATAATAGCGGTCAAGATAGCCGTCAAATCCGCCGTACTCCGGTTCCACCGTGACATTCGGGAACAGTTCGGCGTAGCGGTCGATATTCTTCAGCGTGGCCTCGTGGCGCGCGTCGCCGCCCCACCACGAAAACCGAAGCGTCGCATCCGCGGCCAGCGCCGGAGCGACCAACATGGAAAGCGACATAACCAGCACGAGCAGCAAACCAATGGTCTTTTTCATTTCATTTTCTCTCCTTCTGCATGATGGTCTAAAAGACGCCGTAAAAAACGCAGGCTTCTGTGGCGCGTCGCTTTCCCCCTTTCTGCTTCCATATGGAGATAGACGTTGTTCCAATCCTGATCATTCCTTGATCCCGGATGTGGTTACCCCTTCGATGAAATAGCGCTGCGCGACGATGTACACAAGCGTCGGCGGCAGCATCGCCAGGATGCTCATGGCGATCGTCTGGTTCCAAGCGATCATGTCGCCCGCCTCGATGGAGAGGCGAAGACCCAGCGACAGCGGGTATTTCTGCACGCTGTTGATGTACAGCAGCGGGTTGAAGAAGTCGTTCCACCGCCAGACAAACTGAAAGATGATCACCGAGAAAAGCGCTGGCTTGCACAGTGGAAAGACGATCCGGGTCATAATCAAAAAGTCCGATGCGCCATCGATCTTGGCTGACTCGTCCAGGTCCTTGGGGATGCCGCGGATGAACTGATAGAGCAGGAAGATGAAGAACGAGTACGTCGCAAACATCGCCGGGATGATGAACGGCTTGTACGTGTTCAGCCAGCCGAAGCTATTGTACATCAGGTATTTCGGCACGATCAGCACCTCCTGCGGCAGCAATAGGCAGGAGATCATCAGGGTGAAGAACAGCTTCTTCATCGGGAAATCGTACCGCGCAAACCCGTAGGCGGTCAGGTAGCTGGACAGCACGGTGAACAGCACGGTCGGCAGCACCATCGTGAACGTATTGACGAAGTAGGTGGTGAACGTGATTCTGCCGACGGAACGCCAGCCCTTCACATACGAATCAAGCACCCAGTTTTTCGGGATCAGCCCCGCGTTGCTGAAGATTTCCTGGTTCGACTTAAACGACGCGGAGATGAGCCAGAGCAGCGGATAGATCATCACCAGCGCAAGCAACAGGAGCAGCACGTAGCGGATGACCGACGAAACGTGCTTCTTCACGCGGAGGTATGTCATGGCTTGCCTCCGTCCTGGTAGTACGTCCAGTACGGCGAGGACTTGAACACCAGCCCCGTCAGCACGACCACCGCCGCAAAGAGCACCCACGACTGCGCGCAGGCGTAGCCCATCCTGTGGAACGTAAACGCGTTTTCATACATCATCAGGCCGTACAGGTACGTCGCCTTCAGCGGCCCGCCGCCAGTAATGAGATACGGCGAGTTGAACTGCTGGAACGCCAGCACCGTCTGCATAATCAGGTTGAAGAAAATCATGGAAGAGATCATCGGCAGCGTGATGCGGAAGAACACCTGCACCTTGTTCGCGCCGTCAATCTGTGCTGCTTCCAGTAGCTGTTGCGGCACCTGCTTGAGCGCCGAGAGGAAGATGACCATCGATGATCCGAACTGCCATATCGACAAGAGGCTGACCGTATACAGCGCGATGTCCGGACTGCCCAGAAAGTCGATGGGCTTGATGCTGATCATCTTCAGCAGGCTGTTGACCAGCCCCTGGCGGTTGAACAGCGAGCGCCACAGCACCGCGATGCCCACGCTACTGCCCAGGATGGACGGCAGGTAATATGTCGTGCGGAAGAAGGTAAGTCCCTTCATATGCATGTTCAGGATCATCGCAATCATCAGCGAGAAGGCGAGCTTGAGCGGCACAGAGATGAGTACATAGGTAAGGGTGACGGATACGGACTTGAAATAATTTCGGTCCGCGGTAAACATCTCGATGTAATTGGATAGCCCGACGAAGTTCAGCGGCTTGCCAATCGTATAATCGGTAAACGAGTAGACAAACGACGAAACGAGCGGGTACAGCTGGAATGCCAGAAAGCCGATTAACCACGGCAGAATGCAGATCAGCCCATTCCAGCGGCCGGTGCGCAGCCCCTTGGAAGCCTGGATGCGCTGCACATTTACCCCTCCCTGCTTCTTATGGTGCCATTAGTGTACCATAGTCCGCAGTGGATCGAATAGAGAGCCTGCATTCTATATTCATTCTTTTTTGTTCAACTTTCGGCGTTTTTCTATCTATTATTTGCATTTTGTATCTATTTTACATTTCGTATCTTTTCTTCATGTTTTGCAGGCATCTCAAGACGGGAAACGCTTGCAATCCCCCTTCACCATGCTATACTGAACCCATCAAGGGAGGCGAACACGCGTGCTGCTCAAACTCGTCATTGTCGATGATGAAAAGGAAATCCGCACCGGCCTTGCCAACTACATCCCCTGGCGGGAGATTGGCTACGAGGTGGTGCAGGTGTGCGGCGACGGCGCGGAGGCACTGGCGTACCTCGCCCAGGCGCCGGTGGACGTGATGATCACCGACATCCGCATGCCAAAGGTTACCGGCATTGACGTAGCGCAGGAGGTAGCGGCGCGCTATCCGCGCACCACCGTGGTATTCCTCAGCGCATACGAGGATTTTGAGTACGCGAAGAAAGCCATCGAGTTCGGCGTTAAGTTCTACCTTGTCAAGCCCACCGTGTACCAGGAGATATTTGACGTATTTACCAAGATTCGTTATGAAAAAACCCGGGCATTGGCGGACCCTCGCGAAGACCCCGGGCCGCAGGAAGGCTACTATGAAAAGATCATCGCCCGCGTCAAGCAGTATGTCGAGGCCAATTACCAGCGGGTGACGCTCGAATCCGCGGCGGAGCATGTGGGACTCAACCCGCATTACCTCTCCAGCCTGTTTCGTCAGCACGCGGGCGAGAAGTTCATTGATTATGTATCCGGGGTAAAGATGCGCCAGGCGTGGCGAATGCTGCAAGAACCAGACAACCGGGTGTACGAGGTGGGCCTTGCCATCGGCTACAAGAACGCGAACAACTTTGCGCGCGCGTTTAAGCTGTTCTTTGAGATCACGCCCAAGGAATGCCGCCGGATGGGAATTTCGGCCCCGCCCCAACCGAAGGAGATGCAGCCATGACCCGGCGGTTGTTCCTGCGCAACTATGTCAAGTTCCTGGCGATGCTGCTGGTGCCGTTGGTACTGCTGGGTGGCCTTTCGCTCGTCCTCACCACGCAGGATGTCGCCCGCAACATGGAGGCCCAGCAGGACTTTATGTTCCGCGCATCCATCGACAATGTCGACGCGGTGCTGACCCAGCTGCAGGCAATCAGCCTGAACCTGAGCATGCGCCCCGGCATCATGCAGAAGCTCTACCTTGCGCTGAATGATTCCAGCGGCGACCTGTCCAGCAGCGCGTATGACACGGTTTCCGCTATCGTACAGATGCTGTTTGCCGTGGCGAACTCCAATCAGCACATCCATTCCATCTACATCTATCTGCCAAACGAAAACGGGTACCTCATCAATTCGCTGTCGGGCCTGAGTTATCTGCCCTCAATGGCGGACCAGGCATGGTTTACGGCTTACCAGGAGAACGCGGACAAGCTGATCTGGAACCTGCACCGGTACGTTCCGCGGTACACGGCAGACCCGCGCCCGCTCAACACCCTGTCCGTATTCCGCAAAGCGGCCTCTGCGCGGCTGCCCGACGGCATCATTGTGCTGAACATCGATATTGGCAAAGTGAACACCACCATCCGCACCATCGTGCCGGACGGGCGCTTTTACGTCTTTGATGACAGCGGCGAAATGCTCTTCACCAACACCGGCAATCCGGGAGAGGATACGGTGTCGTTTGCCGCACTCCTCGCGCGGGAAGAAGATAGTTTCGAGACAGAGATCGGGCGGCGAACCTGCATCGTTCACAAGGAGGAGTCTGCTCGTTACCCCGGCTGGCGCTATGTCTCCATCATTGACCGGGATACCGTCTACCATCTGCCGGATACCATCCGCAATTCCGCGCTCGCGCTAATTCTGGCCAGCGTGGTGCTCGGCGCCTTCATGGCGATGCAGATGACGCGGGCCAATGTGCGCGGCATCAACAAGGTCGTATCCACATTCGAGATGGCGAACCGACGCGAGCCGCTGCCTGTTGCCGAGCGCCCGCCGCAGGATATCTACGGCTACGTAATCGAGCGCATCAACAACATCTTCATGAGCAATGATTCGCTCAACCTGCAGCTGGCGGAAAAGAACTACCGTTTGCAGGCGCTAGAGTTCATGGCGCTGCGCACGCAGATACGGCCGCATTTTCTCAGCAACACGCTGGAGATCATCCACTGGAAGATCATCGGCCTGACCAATGGGCCTAACGCGGCCTCCGGGGTGGTCGAGAATCTGTCCAAGATACTGCGCTATTCGCTGGCCGATACGCTGCACAGCGTGCTGATGCGGCAGGAGATCGACATTGTCGATTGCTATATCGAGATTCAGCGGATTCGCTACGAACACTTTGGCGGCCTAACCTGGCAGGTAGACGCGGGCCTGGAAGCGGCGCGGGTGCTGAAGTTCATGGTCCAACCGATCGTTGAAAACTGCTTCCAGCACGGATTCCAGGGCGCTGCCGCCGTGCTCACGGTACAGGTGCGTGTCTTCGCCCGGGATTCCCGCCTCAACATCCAAATCATTGACAACGGCGTGGGCATCGCGGCCGAAGAGCTTGCCGCGCTCCGTGAGCGTCTACACTCAGGCGAAGCCTATGTGGAGCAGCACATCGGGCTGGTCAACACCAACAGCCGAATCCAGATGATCTACGGAGATGCGTACGGCCTCTCCATCTACAGCAAGCCCGGCGTCGGCACCATGGTGTGGCTTTTGTTGCCGCTGGTTTTAACCGAGGACGAGGACGAGACGGTCCGGGTTTTACGGGGGTGACGGGAGAGGAGACGCCAGGGGGACTTTGTCCCCCTGGACCCCCTACCAAAGGGCCTTGCCCTTTGGAAACCCAACATTTCGCCTCACGGCGGGTTAGGGTTTTTAGATTATGAGTTTTGCGTTGGGCGCGGGGTGTTCTGACGAGTGGTAGGGTATGACGATGGCGAAGTGGTTTCGTGCCTCTAATGCTATGCGGCCGGTGTTTGTCAGGTGTACGGGGAAGCGTTGCATGCGGGCTTTTCCCTCGTTTAGGAGGCGCTCGCTTCCGCTCCCTTTGTTTGTGTTGCCTGTTAGGATGATCTGTCCGCCTGCTTGGAGGGTTTGTTCGGCTAGTGCTTTTTCTTCAGGTTTATCGAGTTGGGGCGCACTGAGGAAGTAAAAGCCGGGCTGCTCGGCTTTTGAAGGCATAGGCGAAACAGGCAGTTCAGATAATGGGGCGCCCATACCATCCTGGAGCCAGCGCGCAATACGCTGCGTACCTGTGATTTCTTGCTGAAAGTGCGCGTCTCCGTAAAGCGGCGCATCTGGGAACCGCTGATGGATCAGCAGCGCCATCTCTAGGCCGCGGCCGTATTTGGGCACGGGCAGCAGTGTGGGGGTGTTGGGGTTAAGCTGCGCGAGGAACTCTTCCCGCATCGTTTCCGGTGTGCGCGGATCGCTTCCATAGGCACTATCCAGTACGGCGGCATCCACATGCAGACCTTCCATCGGGTCGCAGGCATAGCACAGGCCGCCTTCGATATAGTCGCCGCTAAAGAGCAGCGTCCTTCCGTCTCCCGTCACGCGGTACCACACCGACCCGGCGCAGTGGCCCGTGCGCCCCCACTGCACGGAAAGCCCCGCACAGCATGCGGGTAGCCGTCCCCCGACAAGCCGCTCCAGTGGGCACTTTCCGGGAATATCCTGCCCAAGTTGCGCGAACGTTTCTTCGGACGCGACGACCACGCCGCGGAATCCGTTTTGGATTATCCAGCCCAGCGCGCCTGTATGGTCCTTGTGCGAGTGCGTCAGGAACAAGACCTGCGCCCGCTGTATCTGTTCAGGCGCGAGGTGCGGGTAGGGCGATGGGTCGCCGGCCATTATGCCGCAGTCCACGATGTACGCCGCGCTGCTCCCTTCCGCATAGAAGCAGCTGCGCCCATGTTCGCCCATGCCGCCCGCAAGAATCAGCCTCATGCCGTGCCGCCTTTCTGCCTATCCACATACCGGTTGATCAGCAGCAGCGACGTGGTGGAGATCAGCACGCAGATCACCGCCATCGCCATGCCCACCGACACGCTGCCCTGCTCGAACTCCCGCATGATGTAGGTGGAAACCACCAGCATGTTGGGCGGGGCGATCAGGCTGGCGGTCACCAGCTCGCGGAACGAAATGATGAATGTCATCATCCAGCCGCTTAGGATGCCCCGGAAGATGAGCGGCAATGTGATGCGCCGAAACACATAGCCCTGGCCCGCGCCGAACACGCGCCCCGCCTGCTCCAGGCTATCGCCGATCTGCGTGTAGGCATTCTGCACGTACTGCACGGTATAGGGCAGGAAGAGCGCCACATACGCCACCACCAGGATGCCCGCGGTGTTGTACAATGGAACCACCTTATAGATGCCATTCCAGAAGAGCATGATACCGATGACCAGCACGATGCCCGGCAGCATCTGTGGCAGCAGCGCCAGGCCCTCGGCGGATTTCCGCACGCCCTTGGCCGCCTTGCGCCCCCAGGAGACGATGCAGGTGCCGAGCACCGCGGCGATCGTTGCGGAGACAAGCGCCAGCAGCAGGCTGTTCTTCAGCGCGGATATACCCTTCGCGTTTTCGGTAAAGAGGTCAATATAATGCTGGAATGTAAAGTTGCCCGCCTGTAGGCCGTAGCCGCGCAGGTTGATCAGGGAGGTGGCGATGGTCGAGAAATACGGCACGCCGATTGCGACGAGGATCACCAGCGCGACAAATGCCCACGCGGCCGCACGCTTCCAGCCCGTCAGCTCCTTCACGTTCACGCGCGTGCCTCTGCCGCCGATCAGCCTGTAGGTTCTGCGGCTGGTAATCCAGCTCTGCAGGAACCACGCGCTCATGCAGATGCCCACCAACACCGCCGAAAGACCCGCCGCCTTGCCAAAGTCAATGGGCGCAGTGGTGGCATAGCGATGAATGTAAGTGGTGAACACCTCAAACCCAATGCGCTTGCCGAGCGTCGCGGGCGTTCCGTATTCGGACAGCGTCTTGACAAACACCAGCAGCGCGCCGATTGCGTAGTTGCCGGAGATCAGCGGCAGGAATATCTTGCGCATGCGCTTTCCGAAGCCCGCGCCGAACACCGCGCCGCTTTCCTCCAGCGACGCCGGGATGTTCAGCATCGCGTTCTTGAGCACCGTCATCATGAAGGGAAAGACGTGCAGGCTCATCACCAGCACGAGGCCAAAAAAGGAGAAAAAGCCCTGGCTCCACGTGCCCGTCCAAGGGAACAGCTGCTGAAAGAGCCCGCGCTTTTGCATGAACAGAATCCAGCCCATCGAAGCGATGTACGGCGGCGTCATGAACGGGATCATCAGCACGATGTCCAGCCATTTGTGCCGGCCGATGCTCGTTCTGGCCAGCAGGAATGCCAGCGGCATCGCGATGACCGTAGCGCCCACCACCACGCACAGGCCCAGCAGGAGAGAATTGAAAACCGCCGCGACGTTCTCTGGCTGTGTGATCATGGTCAAAAAGCCTTCCTCCACGGAGAAGGCCCTGGCGAAGATCATCACCAGCGGGCAGAGGATCAGCACCGCCAGCAGGCAGATGGGCAGCAGCATCTTAAGGTTCTTCGTATGCATTACGCCCTCTCTCAGCGGTAGGGATTTCTCGCGAAATCCCTTTATGGCGCGATATCTTCGAATTCGCGCCGTATTCGGCAAATGCGGCGAGGCGTAACAGCCTGCCGCATCTACCGGGGTAGTATTTTGGCCCGCTTACTTGCACAGCGCCAGCAGGTTCTGCGCCGTCTGGGTGGAGACTTCCATCATCGCGTCCCAGCCGGTCTCAATCTGCGGGATGTCCGCGAGGTTGGTGCGGCCTTCGCAAGCGATGTCGCTGACGCCGGGCAGCAGGTACGCCGCCGCAACCAGCTGCTGCGCTTCATCGGACAGCAGGTAGTCCATGAACAGCTTCGCGTTTTCCATGTTAGGCGCGGTGGTAGCGATCATCGCGGGGCGCGGATTGACGATCGTGCCGCCCGCCGGGTAGTAGATGCTCAGCGGCTCGCCCTTGGCCATCGAGGCATACGCGTTGTAGTCGACGCCAGCGATCAGGATGCCCTTCTCGCCCGTGGTCACGGCTTCCAGCGCCGCCTTGTTCGCACCGGGCACGGTCATGCCGTTCTTCGCCCAGGCTTCCAGGATGGACTGGCCATCCGCAAGGCCGGTCACGAAGCCCGCGAGGAAGTCCTTGCAGGAGCCGGATTTCTCAGGATCGGGGATGCAGATGTCGTCCTGATACGCGGCGTCGGCCAGCTCAGCCCAGTCGGCGTTCAACTCGGCATACAGCGTGGTGTTGTAGATGACGCCCACTGCGGACGCGGAGTAGCCGATCAGCATCGAATCAGCATCCACCCAGCCAGTGTTCAACTTGTCGGCGCCAGCGGGCACGTAGGAAACCAGCTTGTCCTCCGCCTTCAGCGACAGGCCATCGGACCAGGAGGCAAGGATGACCACATCGACGATCGGGTTGGCCTCTTCGGCTTCCATCCGGGCGAGAATTTCGCCGGTAGTTCCCTGGAACATCTCCACAGCGATGCCGGTAGCGGCGGTGAAACCTTCGGCAATCTTATCCGCGAGGCCCGCGGGGCTGGGCGCGTAGACGGTTACCTTGCCATCGGCCAGAGCGCCAACAGACATGGAGAGCGCAAGAACGGAAAACAGGATGATGATGATCATTTTCTTCATAAACAATTCCCTCCTGTTACTATGTATTTGGGTTTAAATCCGGCAACCAGCCGGAAGTGAGCCCATCTCGTTGCCTAAGCTGTTAGAATGAGTGAGCAATGGCCTGACGGAACCCTCCGAGGACCTTGCGTCCGTTTATGAGTCAGTT
>JAVBQK010000035.1:0-3137 GCA_031549105.1 Eubacteriales bacterium | reverse complement strand
AACTGACTCATAAACGGACGCAAGGTCCTCGGAGGGTTCCGTCAGGCCATTGCTCACTCATTCTAACAGCTTAGGCAACGAGATGGGCTCACTTCCGGCTGGTTGCCGGATTTAAACCCAAATACATAGTAACAGGAGGGACAAAGCATGATCGAAAAGACAACGCCCTCCCGAGTCATCTTCTCCGTTTGCAACTATGTGTTTATGATCCTGCTGTGCGTGCTGTGCGTCGCCCCGCTGTGGCATGTGCTGATGGCTTCCATCAGCGACCCGCGCATGCTGATGGGCTCATCGGGCCTCCAATGGATACCGGCTGGCACGGCTACGCTCCGGGGGTACCAACTGGTGTTCAAGAACAGCCAGATTATCAGCGGGTACGCGAACACGCTGTTCTACGTCGCCACCACAACGGTGATGGGCGCGGCGCTGACGGCGATGGGCGGGTTTGTGCTCAGCCGCCAGAACATGCGGCTGAAGCTGCCGCTGACATTTTTTGTCCTCTTCACAATGATGTTCAGCGGTGGACTGATCCCTTCGTATATGATCAACCGTGAACTTGGTCTGGTCAATACGCGGGCGGCGCTAATCATCCCGGGCGTGATCAACGCGTTCTTTCTCATCATCATGAAAAGCGCGTTTGAGCAGCTCCCAGCCAGCTTTGAAGAGTCCGCAAAGCTGGACGGCGCGGGTCCGATGACGATCCTCGTGCGCATCCTGCTGCCGCTGGTCAAGGCAACGGTCGCGGTGGTGGTGATGTTCATCATCGTGATGCAGTGGAACTCGTGGTATCCCGCGTCGATCTACCTGCCCAAGCGGCGCGACCTGTGGCCGCTCCAGCTGATTATGCGCGAGATTCTGGTGCAGAACGACACGGGGAAAATACTGGTGGGCTCCGATGCGATCAAGAAGGCAGACATGACCGGCAATCTGGTCAAGTACTGCGTCACCGTCGTCGGCACGCTGCCGATCCTATGCGTCTATCCCTTTGCGCAGAAGTATTTCATCATGGGCGTTACCCTTGGCGGGGTCAAGGGTTGAATGAATAAAACAATGGAGGGACAACCGATGAAAAAGCTGCTTGCCATGCTCATGTGCCTTTTCCTTATGGCCGTGCCGTTTGCGGCGCTGGCGGAAAGCGCCGTGGACTATAGCGTCCACGAGACGTTCACCGCCTGGCTCTACGCCACGCCCAACGACTACTACCAAAGCTACAGCGATAACCCGGTCATCCGCTACCTGAACAACCTGTTTAATGTTACGTTTGAGTATGAACAGCCCGCTGCGGGCACCGAACAGGATTCTCTATCGCTGATGTTCGGCACGGGCGAGTATACTGACATGATCGACATGAGCTACTACTATGGCTCCATTGCAGGGCTGTACGAAGACGGCGTCATCATCGACATCGCCGAGTATCTGGACTACATGCCGAACCTCAAGGCGCTAATTGAGAACAACGAGACGTTCCGCAAGGCGTGCTACACCGACGACGGCAAGATTCTGCTGCTTAAGCAGATGATGGCCGAAGAAGAGATGGTCTGGGGCGGTCTGGTTTATCGGCGCGATATCTTGGATACGATGACCGGCGGGTACGTCTCCTTCCCCAGCGGAAATGACGAGCCAACCACCATCGAGGACTGGGACTACATGCTGCCGCTTTTCAAGGCGTACTTTGAAGCTGCCGGCATGGCCGATTCCGCACCGCTGATCCTGCCATACAACGGGTACTTCGCTATGGGACAGATGGCCAGCGGCTTCGGCGTGAACACCTCGTACTACCTGGAGGGCGACACTGTAAAGTATGGCCCCATCGAAGAGGGCTTCTACAACTACCTCGCCAAGATGCACGAATGGTACGCGGCCGGGTACATCTACCAGGACTTCGCCAGCCGTGTCAACGACCTGTTCTACCTGCCGAACCCTGCGCTGACCTACGGCGCGGCGGCAGGCGCGTGGTTCGGCCTGTCCAGCCAGGTAGGCGACAAGATGTCCATGCCCGAATACGGCCTTATCTTCGATGTACATGCGGCGGTAAGCCCGGTGGATACGGCGCATGGCGTCACAGCCGCCTACCCCTTTGGGGCGTCTGATGCACAGGATATGGCGGGCGGTGTGGCGATCACCACCCGGTGCAAGAATATTCCCAAGCTTCTGTCGGTGCTGGATTTTATGTACGGCGAGAAAGGATCAATGTTCCGTATCTACGGGCTGACCACCGAAGATGGAGCGGCGGATGATCCCTCTTATCAGCTGGCTGGACTTACCGACGGCGCGTACTGGTTTGAGGGCGATACCCTCGTGCGCAATCCCATCATGATGGATGGCTCCGTTGATGGGGATGCCATGATCTCCTCGCGCCTGCCCGCGCTTGGAAACACCACCTATGCCAACCTGGAGGCGACGCCGGAGGAGAAGCAGGCCAACGAAGCCTGGCGCGCCTATGGCGATACCACGGATGTGACGAAGCTGCCGCTATCCCTCTCCCGCCCGGTGGATGAGGACAAGGCATTCACCACCAACAACACCCGGATCAACGACTACATCAACGAGCGTGTGCCCAAGTTCATCATGGGGACGATTGCGCTGAACGAAGCGACGTGGAATGAGTTTGTGGCGCAGATCAAAGCATACGGCATCGAGGAAAACCTGAGCATCCAGCAGGCGGCGTACGACCGATATCTGGAAAGGTGAAAAGCGAGCGGGGGCGGGCAATGCGCCCGCCCCCGCATCACAGACGGGCAGGGTGATCTTCATGAACATAAATGAGATTCTGGGCAAGATGACGCTGGAGGAGAAAATAGCGTTTTGCTCCGGCGCGTCCTTCTGGGAGACCAAAGCATATCCGCAGCATAGCATCCCGCCGCTCTTTGTGTGCGACGGGCCGCATGGGCTGCGCAAGCAGACCGGCGCCGGAGACCATCTGGGATTGAACGCCAGCGTGAAGAGCACGTGTTTCCCTACAGCCAGCGCGGCGGCGGCGACCTGGGATGCGGACCTGCTTCGCCGCATGGGCGAAGCGCTGGGCGATGAGGCGCTGCGGGAGGATGTGCATGTCATTCTTGGACCCGGCGTCAACATGAAGCGAAGCCCCCTGTGCGGGCGCAATTTTGAGTATTACAGCGAAGACCCTTTCCTGG
>JAVBQK010000179.1:0-9892 GCA_031549105.1 Eubacteriales bacterium | reverse complement strand
CAGGAGGCTCTGCCTCCTGGACCTCCGCGAAGGGCTTTGCCCTTTCGAAACCCAATGTTTCGCCTCTGGGCAGGTGGGGTTTATCTGATGAGTTCTTCTTGCCATTGGTGGAGGTGTTTTCTTAGTGCATGTCGGCTTTGGATGACTATAAGCGGTTTGTGGGGGTATTTTTCGTGAAGGGTTAGGATTGCGGGCTTTCTTGTTTTGGGGAAAGCCCATATCCCTTTACAGAGTTCCCAGAAGCGCTTGTCGAACTTTTCGTAGGGGTATGCCGTCGTGTCCGGCCTTTTCCTGCCGTTTCTTTTGATCACGCCAGTCAGGCAGACAAGGCGGTTTATATCCAGAAGCAGCACAAGATCCGCTGCCTTAAAGCGTAGTTCCATCGTGCCGCCATGGTTGACATTGCCGTCCAGAATCCATTTGTCTGAGGAGACAAGCTCGATGTTCTTGGCCAGCCATTCTTCCTCGGACGGCATCTCCCAATTGGGCCGCCAAAATTCAACGTCTAGATGAACGAGGGGCAGTCCTGTTATGGCGCGTAGCTTGCTGGCCAGGTAGCTTTTCCCGCTGCCATTGTTGCCGATAATCATGATGCGGTTATAGCCGAAAAGGTTCATCACACCGCTCCTCACGTCAGTATCGCATGCCCTGGTCATTATACCAAACATACATCAAAAGGCATACCCCCGCGCGTGAGCGCAACATGGGTTTCGAAAGGGCAAAGCCCTTCGCGGGATTCCCAAGGGCAGAGCCCTTGGGCCGCCGGAGGCCGCCCCTCCTCCCACACTTCGCTTGCTCCGCGCCATCAAGTGTGCTATCCTACAGCAGTGGAGGTGATAAGCTGTGCGGTACAAAACCCGTGTGCTGGGGGCCTATGCGCTCACCGTGATGCTGGTGGCGATGCTGTTTGTGCCGCTGTATATCACCACGCTGGATCTGCAGCGGCAGAGCACCATCGCCAACATGGACCGGACGATCCAGAACGCGACCACCGCGCTGGAGCGGGAGCTGACCAATTTGCATCATATCGCGTCGTTGGTGCTGACCAACTCCAACTTTGCGACGCTGATGAACAAGGCGCAGCCGCTGGAGGTGGAAGATTACTACAAGCTCCGCCAGGCGCGGGAGTACCTGTCTACCATGGTGCGCACGTTCCAGTATGTAGGTACCATTTCTGTGATGTTTAAGAATGATATTGTGATCACCAGTGAGCGCGTTTTCACGTCGCTGTCGGATTATTACGATACGTTCATGTACGTCTCGCCGCTGCTTCGTGAGCAGTGGCTGGAGGCGACGCTTGCGCGCCCAGGCGGCATGCAGCCCGAAAGCCCCATGTTCCTGTACGAGGAGGGGGAGAAGGAGCGGCTCAGCTACCTGATCTCGCTGCCATACGGCACATCCAGCTTCAAGAGCGGCTTTCTGATGGGGATACTGACCAAGAGCGATTTGCTGGCCCGGTTTGGCCTGTCCGCGCGGGATGAGGGGTTTCTGCTGTACTTGGAGGACGCCTACGGTACGATCCTGATGCGGCAGGGGTACCAGGAGGAAGGCGTCCCCCAGGCAGACCTGGACTGGGGCGAGGGCGTGCACCAGGGGCAGAAGACCGTCTGGCGGCAGTACCCGCTGATGAATGGCAGCCTGTGCTTCGTGCTGGGCATTGAGGAGAGTGTGTTTGTGCAGAGCCTTGCGTCGATACGCGGCTTGCTGCTTACCTATGCGGTGGTGGCGATCGTGATCGCGCTGGCACTGGCGCTGACCATCAGCTATCGCCAGAACAAGCCCATGCGGACGCTCCTGTCCACCATCCACACGGCGGGCATCGCCGACCCCGGAAAGCGGCGGGATTTTGAGTACATCCAGTACGCCATTGGCGAACTGGTGAGGACGCGTGGTCGGCTGGAGGGTCTGGCAGACAAACAGCGGGGGCATGTAGCGGCCGGCCTATTTGATCGGCTGCTCAAGGATGGGCTGGACAGCGAGGAACTGGAGGAAGCGCAGGCGTACCTGGACGATGTTCCGGAGCGCTATCGGCTGGTTTATATGAAGATGACCGAGCGCAGCAACGGCAGAACCGCATCCGCCCGGCTGCTGGCGGCGGACCTGCTGGGCGGGATGTTCGTGGGCAGCGCATACGTGCACACCACCGGGCCTAGCGGCATCGTGCTAGTTGTCCAGTCGGAGGAGAGCGCGGTGTTCCCGCTGGAGACGTTGGAGCACATCCGCGAGTATTTCTTCATGCAGTACGGCGCGCGGACATACGCAGGCGTCAGCCGCGAGTACAAGGGGCTGGCAAACCTGCACAGCGCGTTTAAGGAGGCGCGCGCCGCGCTGGACCAGTGTGATGAAGCGAAGAATCTGATCCTCTTTGAGGCGATTAACCCGGCCGAGCATCAGATACACATGTGGCACAAGGCGAACGATAAGCTCTACCAGGTGCTGCTCTCGGGCGAGGCGGACGTGGCGCAGGCGCAGCTGGAGCGCGTGCTGGAGCTGTACGCGGCGGGCGGACACATGAACAGCCAGGGCCTGCGGCAGCTCTTCTACAGCCTGCGCGGCATTGGCGTCGCCGTCTGCAGCGAGCTGGGGCTGGTGCAGAGCCATTCCGGCATGCCCGAGTTTGACGAGGAGATGACGCTGGGCACGCTGGAGATGGGTATGCGCGCGTATATCGCCAGGATCTGCGAGGAGATCGGCAGCCGCAAGAGCAGCCACAACAGCAGGCTCAAGGAGGAGATGATCCGCTACATTGCCGATCGTTTTGCCGATTCTATGCTCAACGCTGAGATGATCGGCGATCAGTTCAACATCTCCACCAAGTACGTGTTCAACTTCGTTAAGGAGCAGACGGGCGTCACGCTCAGCGAGCTGATCGAAAACTACCGCATGGACGAGGCTGTGCGCCTGCTTCGGGAGACGGACATGCAGCTGGCGCTGGTCGCGGAGCGCGTGGGGTACGCGTCCGCAAACACGTTCTACAAGACGTTCAAGCGGCGGTTCGGCATGGCGCCCGGCCAATGGCGGCAGACCCAGGAAGGGCCCCCATCAGGTCCGTAATGTGGCGATTTTCCCATTCCCGCCGTGAGTGAACGGCGGGTTTCTTACTCTAGGCATGTTCTCTGCACGATTTCCTGTCGCAACAACGTCAAAATCATGATATGTTTTTTGTAGGATTCGTGCAGCTGATCCATGCTGCGCGGCTTACATTTCCATAAGGGAGGCGGAAGAACATGACCCACCGTACCCACCGCAGCCTGATCCTCTGGACGCTGATGCTCGCCCTGCTGGCGACCATCATGCCCGTGAGCGGCGTATTTGCCGAGGGCGGGTTCAAGGCCGAGGACGACGCGAACGTCACCGCGCCGGGCGAGTTCCCCATTGTGAAGGAGCCCATCACGCTGACGGTCACTGTGCCGCTGGCCACGCAGGTTGAGGACTATGCGACCAACGAGTTCACCAAGTGGATCGAGGAGAAGACGGGCATCCACCTGGAGTTCAACACGCTGCCCTCGGGCGATGACGGCCTGACGAAGCTGAAGGTTGCCTTGGCGACCGGCAGCGGCTACGGCGATATCATCCTGGGCTTCTGGATGAGTGACCTGGACGTGTACAAGTATGGCAGCCAGGGCTTCATCCGCGACCTGAGCGAGTATTACGACACCTACGGCTACTACACGCAGCAGAGCTTTGAGAAGCACCCCGAGGTCAAGGCGATGGCCACCTCGCCCGATGGCAAGATGTATGTGGTGCCGCGCTACGTGCGTTCCGTCGGCAACGAGCTGCCGCAGCGCGCGTGGATCAACAAGGTGTGGCTGGATAACCTGGGCCTGGAAGTGCCCACTACCACGGATGACTTTGAGGCCGTGCTCCGCGCGTTCCTGGGCGACGACCCGAACAAGAACGGCAAGCAGGACGAGATCCCGTACGTCGGCGCGATCACGGGCTGGGCGTCACAACCGGAGAATTTCCTGCTCAACGCGTTCATCTACAACGATGCCGGCAACCGCTTTGTGGTCAAAGACGGCCAGGTCAGCGTCGCCTACACGCAGGATGCCTGGAAAGATGCGCTTGCCTACATGAGCCGCCTCTGCGCAGACCGGCTGCTCAGCCCGCTGAGCTACACGCAGGACGAGGCGCAGCTCAAGCAGATCGTCGCTACCCCGGGCGAGAGCGTCGTTGGCGTGATCCCGGCAGGTTCACTGGGCAACATCTTCGCCGCGAACGATGAGCGGATTGCCGAGTATGTTCCGTTGCCGCCGCTGAAGGGCCCGGAGGGCGTGCAGTACGCCAGCTATGAGCCTGCCAGCACCAACAACACGTTCATGATTTCCAAAGACTGCAAGAACCCCGCCGCCGCGTTCCGTCTGGCGGACCTGTTCCACAGCGAGGAAGCGGTGCTCCGCGGTCGCTTCGGCGTGCCGGACGTGGACTGGGTGAAGCCGGAAGAAGGCGAAACCAGCCTCTACGCAGACATGGGTTACCCGGCGCTGCTCAAGCCCATCCTGCCCTGGGGCGGTACGCAGAACTCGCACTGGAGCGAGATACAGCCCACCTTCCGTGACGCGGACGTGACCCACGGCCAGGTATGGAACGGCGTCATCGACTTTAACTACCTGATCGCGCAGGCCGTGCCGCAGTACCTGCCGCACATCCCCACCGAGTACCTCTGGAAGCGCGTCTTCACCGAGGAAGAGGCCGAAGAAGCCGGTGAGCTGGATGTCAACCTGAAGAACTACGTCAAAGAATCCATCGCCCGCTTCATCACCGGCGACCTGAAGATCGACAAGGACTGGGACGCCTACCTCAAGGAGCTGAAGACCATTGGTGTGGACCGCTACGTGGAGCTAAACCAGGCGGTGTACGACCGGATGTACGGGGAGTAACGGGGACGACGAGGGATGGGAACGGGGAGACGCCAGGGGACTCTGTCCCCTGGACCCCTGCGAAGGGCGTTGCCCTTTCGAAACCCATGTTGCGCTCACGCGCGGGTTAGGTTTTCTATGCATAACATGGGCTTAACCCCTGCGTGAGCAGTGTTGGGTTTCCAAAGGGCAATGCCCTTTGGTAGGGGGTCCAGGGGGACAAAGTCCCCCTGGCGCCTCCCCCCGTCCCTCCTCCTCCGTCTCCTCTTTTCGAAGGGGTGATACCATGAACCCAGGCAAGGGTGCCCGCTCCATTTTTTCGCGGTGGCAGCTTTACTTGATGCTTTTGCTGCCGATTGCTTACTTGATTATCTTTTCTTATGTGCCGATGCTCGGCGCGCAGATCGCTTTTAGGAAGTTTACCGCGCTGGGCGGTGTTTGGAACAGCCCGTGGGTGGGGCTGCATTACTTCGAGAAGTTCTTTAAATCCTATCAGTTTAAGAGGGTGCTGCCCAATACGCTGATTCTGTCGGCGTATCAGCTGCTGGCGGGGTTTCCCATCCCGATTCTGTTCGCGCTGATGCTCAACTCGATGCGCAGCCAGGCGTACAAGAAGACCGTGCAGATGGTCACGTACATCCCGCACTTCATTTCGATGGTGGTGCTGGTTGGCATTATTCTGCGCATTTTCAACCCGTTGGTGGGCCTCTTTGGGCAGGTGTACCAGGCGCTGACCGGTGAGCCCGCGCCGGATATTTTGGCCAGCCCCAGCGCGTTTCGGCACATATATGTATGGTCCGGCATCTGGCAGAACACCGGCTGGGGAACGATCATCTACATGGCGTCGCTGGCGGGCGTGGACAAGGAGCTGCATGAGGCCGCGATGGTGGACGGCGCGTCGCGCTTCCGCCGTGTGCTGAGCATCGACCTGCCGAGTATCCTGCCCACGATCACGATCATGCTGATCCTCAACTGCGGCCAGATCATGAACATCGGCTTTGAAAAGTCGTTTTTGCTGCAAAACCCGCTGAACCTGCGCGCGAGCGAGGTCATATCCACCTACGTGTACAAAGTGGGTTTGGTGGACGCGGGCGGCGATTTTTCGTACGCATCGGCGATCGGCCTGTTCAATTCGGGGGTGAACTTTGTGCTGATCGTGGTCGCAAACTTTATTAGCAGAAAAGTATCGCAAACCAGCCTGTGGTAAAGGGGGCCTACGCAATGTCTGTTGCCATCCCAAGGGGAAAAAAGGGCCGGGTCCGCGCCGGGCGCGGCGACCGGGTCTTTTACTGGATTATCAATGTCGTGATGTTCGTGGTGCTGCTGGTGGTGATGTATCCGCTGGTGTACATCGTGTCGGCGTCGTTTTCATCGCCGGATGCGGTGGCGTCGGGGCGGGTATTCCTGCTGCCGGTGGAGCCGACGCTGGAGGGGTATGTGGCGGTGTTCCGCGAGAAGAACATCATGACCGGGTATGGGAACACGATTTTCTATACCGTGACGGGCACGGTCATCACTATTCTGATGACGCTGATTGCCGCGTACCCGCTCTCGCGGGATGATTTGCGCTTTCGCAGCCCGCTGATGCTGCTTTTCACCTTTACAATGATCTTCTCCGGCGGCATGATCCCCAACTACATGCTCATGCGTGACCTGCGCCTGCTCAACACACGGCTGGCGATGATCATCCCCGGGGCGATTTCGGTCTACAACATGATCATCACCCGCACGTTTTTCAAGCAGACGATTCCCCGGGAGCTGCTGGAGGCGGCGCAGATCGACCGGTGCACGGACTTTGGCTTCTTCATGCGGATTGTGCTGCCGCTATCCAAGTCGGTCATCGCGGTCATTGCGCTGTACTATGCGGTGGCGCACTGGAATGCATACTTTAACGCGTTCCTGTATCTCAACGATAAAGCGCTGTTCCCGTTGCAGATTATTCTTCGGGATATCCTCGTATCCAATTCGATCGACCCGACGCTGGTGACTGACCCGGAGCTGATGAGCGCCAAGCGCGGCATGGCCGACCTGCTCAAGTACGCGCTGATCGTGGTGTCCAGCGCGCCGGTACTATGTCTGTATCCGTTTGTACAGCGGCACTTCGTGCAGGGCGTGATGATTGGGTCGATAAAGGGGTGAGTTCTGATGAAGCGAAAGAACATTCTGCTGATCATGACCGACCAGCACCGCGCGGACTACGTGGGTTATAGTGGCAGCGGCAAGGTCCAAACGCCGAACATCGACCGCATCGCCGAGGGCATGCGGTTTACGTGCTGCCAGACGGTCAACCCCATCTGCACCCCGGCGCGCACCGCGCTGCTGACTGGGCGGTACTCGCACCAGATCGGCACGTTGTCGATGGCGGGGGACCTGAGCCGGGAGATACGGACGTTCCCGCAGGCGCTGCAGGAGGCGGGCTATCATACGATGGCATCCGGGAAGCTGCACTACCTGCAAACTTGGCCCTGGAGCACCCCCCGCTGCCGCGCGCTGGATTTGGTGGCGCTGAAGGAAGAGATGCGCGGCTTCGGGTTCGACCAGCTGTGGGAGACGGCGGGCAAGCAGCTGATGCTGAAGAACTACTGCGACTACAGTGCGTACTTGGAAGGGAAAGGCCTGCTGGAGACATACCTGGACGCGGTGGAGGCGGCGGGGGACAATCAGGATACGCCTGATTTTACTGAGGACCAGGGGCTGCCCTCGGTGGTGGATGAGGCGGATTATGTCGATGTGCTGACAGCCGATCACACCCTCGCGCAGCTGCGGGGGAGGCCGAAGGATGCGCCATTCTTTGCGCTGTGCTCGTTCTGCAGCCCACATAAGCCGTTTGACCCGCCGCAGCGGTATCTGGATAGGGTGCCGTATGAGGAGGTCGATGACTTCATCCCTGGCCCGGGGGAGAGGCAGCTGACCCAAGCGGAGAAGGAGCAGCTCTACCGCAAGCGCCGCGCGTACAAGGCGATGATCTTGCTGCTGGATGACCAGGTGGGCAGGCTACTTGCGTACCTGGAGAAAGAGGCGCTGCTGGAGGAGACGGTGGTGATCTTCACATCCGACCATGGCGAGATGCTGGGCGATCATTTCCGCATCCAGAAGGCGATCGCCTATCGCGAAGCATGCACGGTGCCGCTGGCGATCCGCCACCCGGATTACCTGACAGGAAGCGTGTGCGCGTCGCCGGTCGAACTGACCGACGTGACTGCGACCATCCTGGAGGCGGCGGGCCTGTCCGCCGAGAGTTTGCGCAAGCCCTGGCCCGCGTATAACGGCACGCCGCCCGCACGGTCGCTGATGCCGATCATCACGGGGGAGCGGGGCGCGATCCGCGAGTTCTCGTTCTCCGAGTGCAATGGCGAATGGCAAATGCTTCAAACTGCCGCGATGAAGTACGTCAAGCACCTCCGTACGCCGAATGCATTGGCGCGGCGCGAGGAACTGTATGACCTGCGCACCGACCCGGACGAGCGGGTAAATGTGGTGGAGGATCCCAGGTATGCGGCGGACCTTGATTGGTTCCGGCTACAGCGCGAATACCTGATCGACACCACGCAGCCTGCGCAGACGACATGGGCGCCGCTGCTGATCGACACGAGTCCATGGAGGCGCGAAAATGGCTGATGTGTTTCGGGAGGCGGAAGAGTTCTTGCTGGGTGCGCTGGAGGGGCAGCAGGCGGTAGACAGCCATGTGCACCTGCCGCCAGAGGCCACGCGTGAGCAGCCCAATGACGTGATCCGCGAATATACGGGCCAGTATGTGGGACATGACATGATCAGTGCGGGGATGTCCAAGGCGGCGTATGCGTCACTTTCGGACCTTTCGATTCCGCTGGCTGAGCGCTACGCACGTGCGAAACCCTTTCTGCAACGAATGCGCAACACCGGCTATGGCCAGTGCCTGGACGAGACAGTCCGCGGTCTTCTCTGCGCGGATGGGCTGACGGGCGAAACGCTGATAACCTGCGACCAGGCATTTCAAAAAACACTATATACCGGGTACTACGATGATTTTCTAGGCCCTGTATGCGGAATCGAAATGTCTGTGGTGGACCACACCGCGATGGAGTGGCCCTATCGTTCGCGCGGGTTTGTGCAGGCGTATAACGTGATCCATATGTTTGTGCCCTACAGCCAGCGCATTCTGGATAGTTTCGCGGAGTTTTCCGGCGTGCCCATACGCGGGTTCGACAGCTTCCTGGACGCATGCCACGCGGTAATCCTGCGCAAAAAGCGTGAGCAGGGTGTGCGCATCCTGAAGTTCCCGATCGCCTACCAGCGCACGCTTTCGTTCCCGGTGGTAGAGCGTGGCGACGCGGCAAAGGATTTCGAGGCCGTGTACAGCCGCCGCATCACGTACCGTGACGGAACATCTTCCGGTTTCGCGTTCGACACCGCCTTCACATTCCAGAACTATCTGATGCACTTCTTGTTAGCAGTTGCCGAACGCGAAGGCTTGGTCGTGCAGTTCCATACCGGCTACCTTGCGGGCAATGCGGGCAACCTGCCAAACAGCAACCCCACAGCGCTTATTCCGTTGCTCTTCCGCTACCCCGATCTGAGGTTTGATCTGTTTCACGCCGGGTATCCGTACTATCTGGAGCTTGGAGCGATGGCGAAAACATATCCCAATGCATATGTCAATCTCTGCTGGACGCATATTCTTTCCCCAAACACTGCAGTGGAGGCCCTAAAAGAATACCTCGATACCATTCCCGTGTGCAAAATCATTGGTTTTGGCAGCGACACGCGCATCGTGGACATGGTCTACGGCCACATCCACATGGCCAAACGCAACATAGCCCGGGCGCTGGCCGTGCGCATCGCGGAAGGCAAAGCCGACCGGGAAGAGGCGACGAGGCTGGGCACGGAAATTTTGTGGGGAAGCGGGGCGAGGTTGTACGGGGAGGGGTGACGCCAGGGGACTCTGTCCCCTGGACCCCTGGGAAGGGCGTTGCCCTTTCCAAACCCAACTTTTCGCCTGCGGGTGGGTAGGCTATATGCAAACAAAAAACATCCCGCCGTGAGGCGAAATGTTG
>JAVBQK010000147.1:0-11479 GCA_031549105.1 Eubacteriales bacterium | reverse complement strand
GAAGGCGGGCGTCCCGCCGGAGGAGGCGGAGGCGTGGGGGCGCCGGGGGGCCCGGCGGCCGGGGCGTTGGGGGGGGGGGCGGGGGTCGGGGGTGGGGGGGGCGGGAGAACCCCCAAACCAGCCGCCCCGGGGTGGGGGGAGGGGCGGGCGGCGGGCAGCCGGCGGACGAAGCCGCGCGCCCGCGCGGACGTACGAATCGCCCGTGCCATATCCGGATTGGTAGCTTTGCTGCTGCTCCTCGGGAGCCGGTTCATACGTTTCTTGCTGCGGATACTCATCGTACTCCGCTTCCTCATATGATGCGTCGGCATCCGAGTACAGGCCGATAAACCTGCCGAGCGTTTGCAATACATCCGAAAAAGCCATCGTTGCCCTCCTTGCGCGGAGTAAAATCGTTATAGGTACACCCTTGCCCCGAAAATAGCCGAGCCCAGGCGAAGCATGGTTGCGCCTTCCTGCGCAGCTACGCGCCAGTCCGAGGACATGCCCATCGACAGCTCGTCCATCCGGACACCGTCAATGGCCCCCTCGCGCAGCTCATCCCGCAGCGTGCGCATCCGCCGGAACAGCGGGCGCAGCGTCTCCGGGTCCTCGGCCGCCGGCATCACCGTCATCAGGCCCCGAACCGAAAGCCCCGGCAGCCCTGCGCAGAGGCGCGCGAACGCCACCGCCTCCTCCGGCGGGACGCCCGCCTTCTGGCTTTCGCCGCCGATGTTGATCTCCATCAGCACCGGTAAACGAAGCCCGGCCGCCTGCGCGCGCGCATCCAGCGCCCTGGCAAGCTCCGGTCTGTCCAGCGACTGCACCATGCATACCCTGCCTATTATATATTTAATCTTGTTCGTTTGCAACCTTCCAATCAGGTGAATTGCAAAATCGTTTCCGATGGCAGGATATTTTTCCATGATCTCCTGAACACGGTTTTCGCCGATCGCGTCAATCCCCGCCGCTTTCAGTGCCAGGACGCGCTCCGCGGACTGCGTCTTGGTCACCGGCAGCAGCGCCGGCGGGTGCGCGGGGTCCATCGCTACCTTAGCGATCTCCGCGCGAAGCGCCTGGATATTTTGTATGATCATCTGCTGCTCCGTATGCATCAAAACACCCGAATTTTCTGCCCTTCCCGCAGCGCGCCGGGGGTCTGCGGCTGAATGATGGCATATTTGTTATCGCGTACAATTTCCTCAATCGGTACAAAGAGGCCGTTGCCGTCGGTGAGCACCACGCCGAACGTCCCGTTTTGGTAGTAAAGGGCGTTGAGCGGCACCTTCAGGCCCGATACGTAGGTCTCGCCCACCTCGGCGGTGGTGGTCCGCACGTTCAGCACCGGGCGGACATCTCCCGCCACCGACATGCGCACCAGCAGCTCACTTCCGGACCGGGCGGAGCTTTCCACCACGGCGTCGAACACCTTGTCCTCAAACCCTGCGAGCTGTACCTTGTATGTCTGCCCATCGACGGGCTTCCAGTTGACATCATGGCTGAGCAGCAGCAGATACCAGCCGCTGGGCTGTACCTCGCGGAAGATGGGCGTGCGGCCGCGCTGCGCGGTGGTTGTCGCCGGGGCCTCGCCATTAAGCACGCTGCGCACCTGCGCGGCGGTGATGGTGTCCAGGGTATCGGTACTCAGCGCGTTTTCATAGCCGTCAGTGTAGAAGCTGACGATGCAATCGCTCTTGGCCAGGTGCGTATTGGTCCATCCGGCAATCTGCTTGACCAGCGACGCCTCCTCATCGTAGAGGTTGTTGAGGTTTTGATCGCCGCTAAACTTGCTGCGCAAATGCGTCTGCCGCTGCGTTAGCACTGTCTCCATCTGCCGCTGCAGGTTGACCAGGTTGCCCTTCGCCTTGCCGTGCACCATCAATTCCAGCTCCCGCGCATAGTCCAGAATCTGCGAATCCAGGCGCGCGAGCGTTGCGTCCTTGTACTCGGCAGCCAGCTTGGTCTTGTGGTAGCTCTTGATTTTGGAGCGCGCGTTGAGCAGCTTGTTTTCGTCCGTTTTGCTGTAGCCGGTGGAGTATACTTCGGCAATGGTATTGCCCTTGAGCACCAACTGGCCCTCATCGGCAAAGTAGTTGATGCGCGTGAGGCCCTCGGCGTCCTTGAGGGTCTCCTTGCGCACGATCACCGCTTCCGCGGCGTATTGGTTGCTCGCGCCGCCGGACTCAATGATGGCGGTGCGCTGCACCATATTGGCCAGAACGCTATACGCCCCGTAGCCAAAAAGGCCCAGGCCGACCAGCAATATTACATAAAACCGAAACGCTACGCGCTTTTTCTTTCTGCGATTCATGGTACCTCTTACGCCATTTTTTCCCTGAGTGATGCAAGCGCGCGCCGCTCAATCCTGGATACCTGCATCTGCGACACGCCCAAATCCTTCGCAATCTCCCGCTGGCTGCGCTGGCGAAGGAATCTCTCTTCTATAACATAACGGCTGGGCCCTGTCAATTCCGTCAAAAAGCTGTCAATCATATCGCGCTGCTCAACCTCGGCGAAATCCTCCTCGCCCTGGCCGAGCAGATTCTCCAGCGCCGAGCCGTCCGCCGACAGCGGCGCATCCAGCGATACCGGCTGCGATGCCCGCTGCATTTCCAGTGCGTCCAGCACGTCATCCGCCTGAATGCCAAGGACCTGCGCCAGTTCCGCTGCCGACGGCTCACGCCCGTGCTCCCTAAAAAAAGCCTCCCGCTCGCGGAGCAGACGCGGCAGCATTTCGCTCCCCCGCCTGGGAAGCCGCACGGCGCGGGACTTGTCCCGAAGATAGTTGCGCACCTCACCCGCCAGCGTTGGCACGGCAAAGGTGGTAAACGACAGCCCCATGCTGCAGTCAAACCGCTCCAGCGCGTGCAGCAGCGCAATGGACGCTACCTGCACCAGGTCGTCCATCTCCGCGCCACGGCCCCAAAAACGCCGGGCCACCGCCTGCGCAAGGTATAGATATTCCTCCGCCAGCGCATTTCGCAGCGCGGGGTCATGTGACTGACAATATGCGCTCAGCATCTCGCGCACCTCCATCCGCATCAGGCCCTCCTCACAGCGGCCCTACGTGCATGGCCAGCGCAATCGCGCAAACGGTCCCTTTCTCATGGAAAATCTCCACATCCGAGGCGAGCGTGGAGAGAATGCCCCGGGCGATCTCCACATCGTGCGGCGGTTCCTCCCGGCAGGGCCCGCAGCCGCACAAAGCCTCAAAGCGGATATGCGCCACCGCGCCATCGCGCGCGGCGGTAATCGTCAGCGTCTCCGCCGGTGTCGCCTGTTTCATCAGGCAGAAGCACGCCTCGTCCGACAGCGTCCTGATATCCTCCACAGAGTCCATATCCGCACCACACTGGCAAATATAGCCGGACAGCGCCATGCGCGCCACCAGCAGCATATGCGGCCGGGCCGGAATGGTCAGGCGGATTTCGTCGTTCATACGCGCCTCCGAAAAAATCTTCAGCCTATTATAGCATTATTTTGCCGGAAGCGGTAGGGATTTCTGGCGAAATCCCTTTATGGCGCGATATCTTTGAATTCACGCCATGGTAAGGCAGCCGAAAATGCTGTCACTTCGTGCGGAAGCGTCGGGCGAAGTATGCCAGCCCCAGAACAGCCGCTGCACAGATGACAACAAGCAGCGGCACAGAATACGCCTCTTCGTAGTAAACACCGCCCTCGCCCGGCAGGGGCAGCGGCACCGGGTCGTACGGCAGGCCATACGCGGGCAGCAGCCCCTTCATGTTCAGCAGGTGCAGCACCGGCACACCTTGGGCAAGATAGTGCTGCACCAAACCGTTCCCCGCTTCGGCGCTGGGCAACTTGGTGATGATGCCGCCCGGCGCCGTCGTCATGCCGCTGCCTGTGCCAAAGGACAGCAGGTTGCCGCCCACGTTGACCAGGCAGCGGATGGGACTGCCCGCATCATAAAGCGCCACACGCGCCATGATATTTTCGTCCAGTTCGGCATACGAGAGGCAGGTGTAACCGTACTCCGTCAGCCGGGTGCGGATGGTATCCCGCACATCCTCTGGCATTTCCAGCCCCAGGTCGTCCTGGCCGCCGAGCGAGAACGCCGCCGAACGCCTGCCCACAAGGCCATTTTCATAGAGGTAATGCTCCATATCCAGATAGGTAAATTCCGGCAGGTTCGCGCCATAGGTGGACGCGCCGACGGACGCAAAGATTACGCCGTCGATGCCCATCGCATCCATCGCGCAGAGCACAGCGATATTGGCGCACGGGAACGAGCCAGACAGGTTGACGGCGATCCGGTTGCCCGCGCCGATCCCTAGCTCTGTGAACATGTCTACAATCATCGCGGCGAGATTCGGGTTGGTGGTGGACCGCTTGGCTTCCAGACTGCCGAGCGTCGTGGTAATTTCCGTATATGGCTGGCCGATCATGCCGGTGTGGTTCGGGTCGTCCGCCGCGTCGATGGCGATGCCGCGCCGCAGCCGCTCGCCCCGCAGCGCCTCCATCGCGCGCTGCATCCTTTCGGCAGCGTCCAGCATCTGAGGTGCGGCGTCCTTCAGCGCAAGGCCTTTTGTGCTTTCCAGCAGCGCGATGCCGCCCGCAAGCACGAGTAGCAACAGCAACAGAGACAAGTTTCGCTTCATGCCCTCACCGCCCGACCAGCATTTCCACCAGCTTCAGCAGGCAGACGACGACGCCCAGCGACAAGAAGGTCGGCACGATGCCCTGCCGCTCCGCATCCCTGGCAAGCAGCCCCGGCACCAGATAGCCGATGGACAGCGACAAGTTCGGCAGCCCGGCAGGTCCCTCCGCGTAGAGCAGCGCAAACGCCATCTTCAGCAGCATGCCGGTTAGCAGGTACACCGCAAAGCGCCGCCTACCGTAGAGGATCATATACCGCGACAGCAGCCGCACCACCAGCAGACACAGCAGCGATATTCCAAGCGTCAGCAAAATCCTAAGCGGGTCGTTCCAATAGAGCACGAAATAACCCGCCACAACAATCCCGCCGGGCGAAATGCCCGTCAGTTCCGCATAGAGCAGTGACACCAGTACGCCCCAGAACATCATATCATGCATGCGCCGCGCCCTCGCTCTCCAGCTTTTCAATCAGCCGATGGCCCTCGCCCTTGATGTTGCCGATCCCCACCAGCAACGCGCCCTCGGGCATATCCTTGCCGATCCTGGCAAAGGAAATCTGCTCTACCCGAAGCGTTGGCGCCGCCCGCAAAAAGAGCCTCTGGGCCAGCGGTCTGCCCTCGCCAATGAGGTATACCCGTGCGCCCGGATAGGCCGGGAAAAACCTTTCCGCGAACAGCAGCGCGCGGTCCGGCCTGTCCGAGCGGTGATTATAAAGGAAGGCAATCTCCGAATACTGTTCTGCATAGGCTGCCAGGTTCGCCTCCGCCGACTGCGGGTCGTTCGCCGAAAAGAGATTCAGGAACGCGAAGGAGCGGCCCTGCCCGTTTCGCATTGTATACAGGCGACAAATGCCGAAGTCCTGCTGCACGCGCGAGAACCCGTCCTCGATCTCCTCCGCCGGAACGCCCAACGACAGCGCAACAGTGCGCGCGATGGAGCGATTCTGCTCACCCGACGCATCCGGCGGGCAGAGCACTGCGCGACTCCCCTTTTGCTGGCATCTTTCCGAAAAAAAAGGATAGAATGTCTCGTCCGCCGTGTACAACACGCCGCCCGTTGGTACAGTAGCGGCCAGAGACCCCGCGATCTTCTCCAGCGTGTCCCCCATCTCCAGCGGATGGTCATGCCGCACGTTGGTGATCACGGTAATGCCGCTCTTCACCATCTGTTCCTGGCTGATCCGCTGGAGCTCCGGCCGGACGGCCATGCACTCCAGAATCAGGATTTCCGCGCCCTCGCGGCGCGCACGGCGAATCGTCCGCAGCTGCTCGCCAATGTTGGCCGGACCGAACCTTCGCAGCGGCAGATCGCGGCCATCCACGCCAATGATCCGGGCGTCGGTGCCGGTGGTCTTCGTCATTACCCTATACCGCCCGCGCAGCGCCGCGTCCAGCAGCCTACACGTGGATGTTTTCCCACGGATGCCATTGACATGGATGACCGCCCGCAGCGACGAGAGACACCGGTCGTTCCACCGTTTTTCCAGTGCAAGCGCGCCGCACAGCGCAGCGAACGCAATTAGGACCGCTAAATACATCGTATCCCCCTAAGATAGCATATCACAGATTATGCGTTTCATCTATAAAAACCCTCTTCAAAAGTTGATTTATACCTCAAGATCGTGTAGAATAACAGATACCCAAATCATGGTTGATGCGGAAAGGAAGGGAAAACATGAAGAAAACCAATGGAATCCTGGCACTCCTTTTAGCAATTCTAATGGTATCGGCGCCCGTGCTTGCGATGGCGAGCGAGAACGTCGTCACCGACGGACAGGGCTGGTATCTGTGGGACGAGACCGGCACACTGACCATCGACGGACGCGATGCCGTGGGCGAAACGGCCGTCGTATCCGCCGGCAAGTACGAAGCCTCCGTGGCAGGCGTGGAAGTGCTCAAGGCGGGCGGCAACGCGGTTGACGCGGCAGTGGCCGTGGCGTTTGCGCTGTCCGTGACCGAGCCGAACTCCTCCGGCCTTGGCGGCGGCGGGTTCATGAACATCCGCAGCGAGAGCGGCGATGTGGTGTTCATCGACTTCCGCGAGCGCGCGCCGCAGGCGGCGACCCCGGCGCTGTGGCAGCTGAACGCCGAAGGGCGCGTCATTGCAAACCAGAACTACTACGGCGGCAAGGCCGTCGCGATCCCGGGCGAAGTGGCCGGCCTGTGGTACGCGTTTAACACCTACGGCTCCGGCAACGTCACCTGGGCGGATATCATTGCCCCGGCGATCAAGCTGGCGGAGGAAGGTTTCCTCGTCACCCCGACGCTTAACAATGACATGTCGGGCGCGTACAACAACATGGTGGGCTATCCCGAGTTCGGCGAGATCTACCTCAACGAGCTGGGCCTGAACTACGAGGTCGGCGACCTGATCAAGATTCCGGCGCTGGGCAAGACGCTGCGCATGATCGCCGAAGGCGGCGCGGATGCGTTCTATACCGGCGACCTGGCGCAGGCGATGGTCGACGTAATCAACAAGTACGGCGGCGTTTACACGCTGGACGATTTCGCCAACTACGAAGTGCGCGTGATGGAGCCGGTGTACGGCACCTACCGCGGCTACCAGATCTACTCCTCGCCGCTGCCGTCCTCCGGCGGCACGCACATCATCCAGGCGCTGAACATCCTGGAAAACTTCGACATGGCCGCGATGGGCCAGAACACCATGGACAGCATCCACGTGATGAGCGAATCCTACAAGCTGCTGTTCTACGACCGGGGCAAGTACATGGGCGACCCGGACTATGTCGAGGTGCCGAACAAGGGCCTGCTGAGCAAGGACTACGCCGCCGAGCAGGCGAAGCAAATCACCATGGACGCGAAGCTCGAGTACGCGGAAGTCGATCCGTGGATCTATGAGCATGAAGACACCACACACTTCTCCGTCGCGGATGCGAAGGGCAACATGGTCGGCGTAACCCAGACAGTCAACGGCGGCTTTGGCGCGCAGATTGCCCCCAAGGGCTACGGCTTCGTGCTCAACAACGAGATGGCCGACTTCTCCTCCAACCCTGAATCCCCCAACGCGATTGCCCCGGGCAAGACTCCGCTGTCCTCAATGAGTCCGACCATCGTGCTGAAGGAAGATGGTTCGCCGTTCATGGTCATCGGCAGCCCGGGAGCTACCCGTATCATCACCACGCTGATCCAGATCATCAGCAACGTGGTTGACCACGGCATGGGCATCCAGGAAGCGATCAACGCGCCCCGGACGTTCAACAACGTCACCAGCGCCGTCAGCTACGAGAACCGCATCCCCAAGGAGGTCATCGACGCCCTGGTCGCGATGGGCTACGAAGTCTCCGAGTCGGACGGCTGGAACCGCAGCTTCGGCTCCGTGCAGGGCGTGCTCTACAACGACAACGGCTCGCTGCAGGGCGGCGCTGACCCGCGCCGTGACAACAAGGCGCTGGGCTACTAAGAGCCCATCCTCTAAGAATAGGAGAATCCATTGATGGTTAAAAAGAGTTTTGCATGGATGCTCGTGCTCTGCGCCCTGCTCTCTGTCGCCTCGCTAGGGCTGGCGGAGGCGGGCGCAGGGCCAGCGCCTCTAGCCGCGGGCATGTTCGAAGGGCCCATCGTGCTCACATCCGTTGGACAGAGCGCCGATGTGAACATCGTCAATACCCTGTTTACCAAAGCCGGCATAGAGGTGCGGATGGTGCCCACGCTGGCGGCCGACGACCTTGGCGATGCGAAGACGCTGGTGCTGGCCATCGGCGGCAGCTCCAAGGGCCTGGGCGCGGCGGGTATCGATGAGCACCAGGAACTGGCGCGCGTGCAGGCGGTGATCGCGGCGGCGAAGGAAAAGGAAATGAAGATCCTTGCGCTGCACATCGGCGGAGCCGCGCGGCGTGGGGTGCTGTCGGATATGTTCATCCCCGACTCGATCAACGCCGCGGACGCTGTGATCGTCAAGGAAGACGGCGACACCGACAACCTGATGCGGGACCTGCTGGCCAAGGGGGAAATCCCGGCGCAGTACGTCAAGTCTCAGATTGAGGTTCTGGAGCCTCTGACCCTCGTTTTCACACAAGCGGAATAACCAGTTCATACCGGTGAAAAGGGGTTGCCGCCAAAAGCGCCTGGCTCAAAGCGCGATTGCCGTGGCAGCCCCTTTTTTTGAAGAGGAAAGGTGTGGTAAGACCGTGAGCATTGAACTCATTATCTTCATCGCCATGGTCGGTACGTTTATGCTGGGTTGCTTCCTCGTGAAGCTCCCGGTCAGCGTCTCCATGATGGCGGCCGCTGTGGTAGGCTGCTTGATCGGCGGCGAGGGCGTTCCGATCCGCCACCTGGTCGAAGGAAGTTTTTCGTATGTGGATACCATCCTGGTCATCGCATCGGCCATGGTTTTCATGAAAGTGATTGAAAAATCCGGCGCACTGGACGCGCTGAGCGTGACCATCATTCGCCGGTTTCATAAGTGGCCGGTGGTGCTGCTGCTGTGCATCATGCTGATCATCATGTTCCCCGGTATGATCACCGGCTCCTCCACCGCCGCGGTGCTGTCCGCGGGCAGCATCATGGTGCCTGTTCTGCTGCTGATGGGCCTGGACAAGGTTACCGCCGCCGCGATCATCGCGATGGGCGGCCTGCTGGGCATGGTCGCGCCGCCGGTCAACCTCCCGGCGATGATCATCGGCGGCGGTATCGATACGCCGTTTGTCGGCTTCACGCTGCCGCTGCTGCTGCTGACCATCCCGGTTGCCATCTTCTCGGTGTTGTACCTGGGGTACAAGCAGGCCAAGAAGATGGACTACGCGGCGATCGAACCCAAGCTGAACACGGAAATCGGCAAGAAGTACGGCCTGTGGCTGTATCTGCCCATCGTGGTTCTGGTGCTTCTGATGGCGCTGACCAAGATGGCGAACATTCTGCCCGATATCGGCCTGCCCGCGATGTTCCTGCTCAGCGCGCTGGTTGGCTGCTTCACCGGCAAGCGCTTCAATGTGGCGAAGGTGTTCCAGGAGGCGATCCATAACGCGCTGCCTGTGATGGGCATCCTGATGGGTGTCGGCATGTTCATCCAGGTGATGACGCTGACCGGTGTGCGCGGTTTCATCGTCAACGTGTGCCTGAGCATGCCCAAGGAGATGCTCTACGGCGCGGCGGGCGTGTCCATTCCGCTGTTTGGCGCGGTATCGGCGTTCGGCGCGGCATCGGTGCTGGGCGTTCCGTTTACGCTGGCGCTGCTGGGTCAGAACACCATCATGGTCATCTCCTCGCTGTCGCTCCTTACCTCGCTGGGCGATATGATGCCACCGACAGCGCTGGCGGGCCTGTTCGCCGCCGAGGTAGCAGGCGTGGAGAAATACACCCGGGTGCTCAAGCGCTGTATGGTACCGATGGCGGTGCTGCTGGTCTGGGGCATACTCGCGATGATTTTCGCCAACCAGATCGCGGCCATACTGCCGTAGCGCGAAGGAGGTATCACAATGATGACATGGGTTTACCGCGCTATTGCGCTGCTGGTATTGATTTTTGTTGTGAAGGATTTCTGGGAGGAAAACTCCCCATCCAAGAAGGTTGGCGCGTGCATGGTGATGATCCCGCTGGTGCTGCGCGTGCTGATGATTAAGTAAAGAAGGAGGCGACATCATGGATTTCTGGAAGAAGAACAAACTGGCCGTGAGCATCGTCCTCCTTGTGCTGAGCGTCGCGGTGGCGGCGGTGGCGGGCAAGGATTTCTATGATTTCCGCCATTACGAAGAGGTGATCATTCCCGGAGAGGGCGTCACGGAAACATTCCTGCTTAGCAAATACTTCAAAGGCATCGAAGGCACGTTCGGCGATACGACGGTCTACGTGCTCCAGGGCGAGCGCGAGGGCGGCTCGATGCTGATCTTGGGCGGCACCCACCCCAACGAACCGTCCGGCCATCTGGCAGCCATCACGCTGATTGAGGCTGCAAAGGTGGAGGCAGGCACCGTCTACGTGATCCCGCGCGCCAACAACAGCGCGTTCACGCACAACGACTCGCAGGAGGGTGCGCCGCACTTCTATCACCTGACCACCAAGAGCGGCGTGCGGGAGTTCGCCTACGGTTCCCGCGCGACGAACCCCATCGACCAGTGGCCCGACCCCGACGTGTACGTGCACGCGTCGTCCGGCTCGTCGCTCTCCGGCAGCGAAACGCGCAACCTCAACCGCGGCTATCCGGGCGTGGAAGACGGCACCTTCACCGAGCAGGTATGCTACGCGATCACCAACATGATCCGCGAGCTATCGATTGATGTGACGGTCGACCTGCATGAGGCGTCGCCGGAATACCCGACGATCAACGCGATCGTCGCGCACGAACGGTCGATGGAGCTAGCGGCATTCGGCGCGCTGGAGATGGAGTTCCAGGGCATCTCGATTTCGCTCGAACCCTCGCCCGTTAAGCTGCGCGGCCTGACACACCGCGAACTTGGCGACTACACCGACACGCTGGCGCTGCTGATGGAGACGGGCAACCCCTCGCAGGGCCGCCTGCGCGGCAAAACCGACGAAGCGCTCGTGCTGGACGGCAAGGATGAGTACTACGAAAAAGCCGCGAAGCTCGGCTTCCTCTACATCCCCTATGACGCAAACGGCGTCAGCATCGAAGAGCGGGTAGGGCGGCACCTACAGGGCATCCTGGAGTTCGCCGGTTCCTACGGCCTCCTCTACGGCCAAGACATCACAATCACCGGCGTGCCAAGTTACGCGGAGCTGATGGGTGGGAACCTGGGGGATTACCTGAACTGACCGGGGGACGGGGACCAAGGAACGGGGGGGGGGGGGGGGGGGGGGGGGGGGGGGGGGGGCGCGCGGCGCGGCGGGCGCGGGGGCGCCCCCGCGGGAGGGCACCTCGCGGCGCTGGAGCGGGCGAGTAGGGGGCGCAGCGCCCCACGCCGGAC
>JAVBQK010000008.1:0-11180 GCA_031549105.1 Eubacteriales bacterium | reverse complement strand
GAAGGGCGCAAGGAAAAGCGGCTCTGGACCGAGGAGGGCGAGGGCGGCAAAATCCGCGTCTTCTGTGCCGGGGACGAGCGCGAGGAGGCCGCCTGGGTCTGCGACCGCACGCAGCAGATGCTGCAGGCCGGCCAGACACTCGGCGACATCGCCGTGCTCTACCGCATGAACGCGCAGTCCCGCGTATTGGAAGAAATGCTGGTCCGCGCGTCGATTCCGTACCGCATCTTCGGCGGCACCAAGTTCTACGACCGGCGCGAAGTAAAGGATATCATCGCCTACCTGCGCGCGCTGGTAAACCCGGCGGACGATGTATCGCTGCGCCGCATCATCAACACGCCGCGCCGCGCCATTGGCGACGCGACGATCGCGGAGCTCACGCAGAGCGCTGTCGAGCAGGAAACCTCCCTGTTCAACGCGATGCTGGAGCCGCCGGATACGCTGGCCTCCCGCGCAAAGAAGAGCGTAGGCGACTTCGCACTGCTGCTCACGGGCCTGATGGCCCAGCGGGATACGATGCCCCTCGTCGATTTTGTCGAGCTGCTCATTGCGGAAACCAAGCTGGAGATGCAGTACCTCCGCGAGGATTCCGATGAGGCGCGCGGCCGCGTGGAAAACATCCGCGAGTTCGTCGGCGCGGTCAGCGAATACGCCGAGAAGACCGAAGGCGCCACGCTTGAGGGCTTCCTGGAGAACGTCGCGCTCGTCACCGACCTTGACAACATGACCGAAGGCCAGCAGGCCGTCACGCTGATGACGCTGCACAGCGCCAAGGGGCTGGAGTTTGATACCGTCTTCCTCATCGGGCTGGAGCAGGGACTCTTCCCGTCGTTCATGGCGCAGCAGGAGGGCCGCACCGAAGAGGAGCGCCGCCTGATGTACGTGGGCATCACCCGCGCGCGCCGGCAGCTGTACCTGTCGTACGCCTCGCAGCGCATGCTCTACAACCAGATGCAGCGCAACGCCCCTTCGCAGTTCCTGGACGAAATTCCGGGGCGCCTGCTCAACGACGAGTGGTCCAAGCGCGAGCAGCCCATGGCCAACCCCGCCGTGCGCACGCGCGAGCAGATCGTCGCGCAGCGAGCCGCGCAGTCCGTCGCTAAGGATTTCGTGGGCGGGCGTTCCGGCTCGCTGCAGATTCCGGGCGTGCACCAGGGGTTCTCGCCATCGCTGGCGCGCAAATTTGCCGACCAGGCGGCGCAGGTGGCGCTGTTCAAGCCCGGCGACCGCGTGCTGCACCGCAAGTTTGGCGAGGGCGACGTGGTTGAGATCAAGGGCCAGAACGCCGAGTGCCGCATCGTCATTGAGTTTGCGGCCTACGGCACCAAGGAGTTCGCCGCAAGTATAGCACCCATTGTAAAGGTGGAAGCATAGTCCCATGGACAAGCAACAATCCCGCATGCGCGCGCTGGTCTCGCGTCTTAACGAAACCGCGCGCGCCTATTATGTTGACGACAATCCGCTCATCTCCGACAAGGAATGGGACGCGCTCTATGACGAGCTTATTGCGCTGGAGGCCGAAACCGGCACAGTCCTGCCTGATAGCCCCACCAGACGCGTCGGCGGCGAGCCGCTCAAGGGCTTCACACCCTACCGGCACGAAGCCCGGCTCTTGAGCCTCGACAAGGCGCAGACCGAGGCCCAGCTGCGCGACTGGGCGGCCCGGGCCGAGCGCCTGCGGGCGCAGACAATCACGGGCGGGCAAGACCTGCCCCCGCTGTCGTTCATCGTCGAGTATAAGTTCGACGGCCTCACCGTCAGCCTCACCTACGATGGCGGCGCGCTGACCCAGGCGGCCACGCGTGGCAACGGTGAGGTGGGCGAAGCCATCCTCGAACAGGTCAAAACCATCCGCACCGTCCCGCTTTCCATACCGTATGCCGGGCATCTGGTCGTGCAGGGCGAGGGCATCATGCGCCTGTCCGCGCTGCGCGCCTACAACGAAACGGCAGCCGAACCCCTCAAGAACGCGCGCAACGGCGCGGCGGGCGCGCTGCGCAATCTCGACCCGCGCGTTACCGCGCAGCGGAAGCTCGACGCCTTCTTCTACGACATCACCAAAACAGACGATACTTCCCTTAGCAGCCACACCGAAATGCTTGCGTTCCTCCGGCAGAACGGCTTTGCCGTTAGCCCCTTGGCCGAATGCGCCGAAACTGTCGATCAGTTAATAGAAATCGTCCGCCGCATAGAAGCCTCCCGGAATACCCTCGACTACCTCATCGACGGCGCGGTCATCAAGGTCGCTGGCTTCGCCACCCGCGCGGCCATGGGCGCGACGGACAAGTTCCCGCGCTGGGCCGTGGCCTACAAGTTCGAGGCGGAGGAGACGACCACCAAGCTGCTGGACGTCACCTGGGAACTTGGCCGCACCGGCAAGCTCACGCCGCTGGCGCACCTGGAACCGGTGGAACTGGCGGGCGTCACCGTGCGCCGCGCCACGCTCAACAACTGGGGCGATGTGCAGCGCAAGCGCGTGCGCGTCGGCTGCCGGGTGTTCATCCGCCGCAGCAACGATGTCATTCCCGAAATCCTCGGCCGCGTGGACGAGCCCGAGCCGGACGAGCGCGACATTGAGCTGCCCGCCGCCTGTCCCGCATGCGGCAGCCCCGTGGAAATGCGCGGCGCGCACCTGTTCTGCGTCAGCCGTGAATGCAAGCCACGCCTTGTCGCGGAGCTGACCCACTTCGCCGGGCGCGACGCGATGGATATCGAAACCTTCAGCGACAAAACCGCCGCCCTCCTCTATGAGGCGCTGGGCGTGCGCGACCCTTCCGACCTGTTCCATATTGCGCAGGAACAGCTGGTCGGCCTGCCCGGCATGGGCGAGAAAAAGGCACAGAACCTGCTGGCCGCGCTGGAGGGCGCGAAAAACCGCCCGCTGGACGCGTTCCTGTTCGCGCTGGGAATCCCCGGCATCGGCCGCAAGACCGCGCGTGACCTCGCGACCCATTTCGGCTCGCTTTCCGCGCTGCGCACCGCCGATGCGGACACCTTGCTCACCATCCCCGAGGTCGGCGGCATCATCGCGCAGAACATTGTCGAGTTCTTCCAGGATGAGGCGCAGATTGCTGTGGTCGACCGCCTGCTCGCTTCCGGCGTTACGCCTGCGCCCATCGAAACCGTGCAGGGCGGCGCGCTGTCGGGCAAGACGCTCGTCGTCACCGGCACACTCACCCGCATGACCCGCCAGGAGGCGGAGGCAGCGATCGAGCGCGCGGGCGGCAAGGCAGCAGGCAGCGTCTCCAAAAAAACTTCCTACGTCGTCGCGGGCGAGGCCGCCGGTTCCAAGCGCGATAAGGCCGCGTCGCTCGGCGTCCCCATCCTCACCGAGGACGAATTCCTCGTGCTGCTGGACCGGTAGCCATGGATACAAAGCCCGTCGTCCACGCGTCCGTGCGCGAAGTGGTAGAGTTCACGCTGCTGTCCGGGAGCCTGCTCCCCGGCACGCAGCTTGCGCGCATGCGCGAGGGGACGCTTGGCCATCAGGCGCGCCAGCGCGCGATGCCGGATGCCCGGGCCGAGGTCGTCGTGCGCGGCGAGGCCCAGGGTGACATGGCCACGCTCGCCGTGAGCGGCCGCATTGACCTGCTGTACGAGCAGGACGGCGTGCCCGTCGTGGAGGAAATCAAGCTGACCCCCGTAGAACCGCCTGCCGCGGCCGTGCCCGTCCACCGCGCGCAGGCGGTTTGCTACGCCCATATGCTGGACAAACCCGTGGTCACCGTCCGCGTCTGCTACATCCACCGCGATGGCGAGGAGGCCGCGGCCTTCGCGGAAACCATCACCCAGGAACAGCTGCGGGCCGAGTTTACGGCGCTGACTGCCCCCTACCTCGCGATGGCGGAGGATCGCCTCCGCTGGCGCGCCACCCGGGACGCATCGCTGCGCACGCTGCCGTTTCCGTTTGCGAGCTACCGCCAGGGCCAGCGTGACATGGCGGTGCACGCCTATTGGGCGGTCAAAAGTAAAAAGCGCCTGTTTGCACAGGCGCCCACCGGGACCGGGAAAACGGCGGCGGCGCTCTACCCGGCGCTGAAGGCGCTCGGTGAGGGGCTGACCGGACAAATCTTTTATTTGACAGCGCGCACCACAGCCCAGCAAAACGCCGCCACCTCCCTAAATCGTATGCGCGAGGGCGGTCTGCGGCTACGGGTTTTGACGATCACCGCAAAAGAAAAAGTTTGCACGCGGGCAGCATCTGAGGAAACAGCACCCATCGCCCCCTCCCCCGGCGGCTTCCGCTGCGACCTCCTCACCTGCCCCTGCGCCATCGGCTTCTTTGACCGCCTGCCCGCCGCGCTATCGGATATGCGCCGCCTGGACGACTGGTCGCGCGAGAACGTCCTTGCCGCCGCGCACGCGCATCAGCTCTGCCCGCACGAGTTTTCGCTCTCCCTGTGCGAGGAGGCGGACGCGGTGCTTTGCGACTACAACTACGCGTTTGACCCGGCGGCACGCATCAAGCGGGTGTTCCAATGGACCACGAGCGTCACGCTGCTGGTGGATGAGGCGCATAACCTGCCCGACCGCGCGCGGGCGATGCTCTCGGCCGAGCTGTCCAGCCAGATGATGCGGGAAATCCGCCGCACCGTCGGCAAAATACTCGGTCGCAAGAACCCGCTGTACCTGTCGCTCACCGCGTTGATTGCCTGGCTGGAGGCGCGCGAGGATGGCGCGCACGCCGAAAAGCCGGACGATCTGCTCCCGCTGCTGGAGGCGTGCATGGACGCGTTGCTTGCCGCGCCGCACGTGCCGGTGGGCGATCTGCCGCGCGCGCTGCTCGCGTCGATGTCCGCGCTGGAGCGCTTCAGCGAGCTGTACACCGTCCTCACCGCGCGCCAGGGCAAGCGTGCGCATGTCCAGCTCTTCTGCTTGGACCCTGCGCCACACCTGCGCGACGTGACCCGCAAGCTTCGGGGCTGCGTGTTCTTCTCCGCGACACTCACGCCCCTCTCGGCGTTTCGGGACGCCATCGGCGGCACGGAGGAAGACGGCCTTTTGTCGCTGCCCTCGCCATTCCCGCAGGAGAACCTGCTGGTGCTGCGCAGCGCGGTGTCCACGCGCTACCGCGCCCGGGAGCAAACGGCGGACCTCGTCGCAGCTGCCATCCTCGCCGTCACTTCCGCCCGGCCCGGTAACTACCTTGCCTGCTTCCCGTCCTACGCATACCTTGCGCGCGTTCGGGACATTCTCCAGGAAAAAGGGGATTCCCTCACGCTGCATGTGCAGCGCGGCGGCATGGACGAGGCCGCCCGGGAAGAGTACCTCGCGGCGTTCACTCCCCGCGACACCGGCGCGCTATTGGGCATGGTGGTGCTCGGCGGCGTGTTCGGCGAAGGCGTGGACCTGCCGGGCGATCGGCTCTCGGGCGTGATCGTCGTCGGCGTCGGCCTGCCGCAGATTTGTCCCGAGCGCGAGCTGCTCCGCGCCTACTACGATCAAGCCCTCTCAGATGGTTTCGCCCACGCGTACCGTTACCCCGGCATGAACAAGGTCCTGCAGGCGGTGGGCCGCGTCATCCGCACCGAGACCGACCGTGGCGTCGCGCTGCTCATCGACGACCGGTTCCTCTCCGCGGAATACACCCGGCTCATGCCGCCCTGGTGGGGCGAGGCGGTACTGGCGCGCGACGCCGGGGACATCCGCGCACGAACGGAGGGATTCTGGCAATGCGGCTCTTCCATGTAAGCGAGAAAGCGGGCATCACGGTCTTCCACCCTCGCCCGCCGGAGCGCGCTGATGTTGGCACAGTGCCGCTGGTCTGGGCGATCGACGAGGCCCACCTGCCCAACTACCTAACACCCCGCGACTGCCCCCGCGTAACCTATCATGTAGGGCCCGAGGCGACCGATGCGGACATCGCGCGGTTCTTCAGCTCGCCCGGCTGCCGGCACGTCGTAGCGATCGAGCACGCATGGTTCCCGGCGCTGCTGAGCACGGAGGTCACGGTCTACGAGTTCGACCCCGCTGGCTTCACCCTGCAGGACGAAATCGCCGGGTACTACGTTTCCGCGCAGACGCAGGCGCTCATCTCGGCTACCCGTGTTTCCAATCTCTCCGCGGCGCTGTTTGCGCGCGGTGTGGAGCTGCGCGTCGTCGATTTGCTGTGGCCGCTGGGCAGGGCGGTGCAGGTTTCGTCGCTCCGCTGGTCGCTTTGCCGCATGCGGAACGCACAGCCGGAGTGACTTGACGCTTTCTAATCGTTTTATCATTGAAAAAGTATGATCTTTATCGTACAATAGCGGCTATGGGTGATCAGATGCAAAAACAAACGAACGTTCCGGTTAATGAACCGAGGGCAAAACTCTGGACCAAGAACTTTACCATCATCACGCTGGGTACGGTCGTGTCCATGCTGGGCAACGCCATCAGCGGCTTTGCCATCGGCCTGATGGTTCTGGACTACACCGCCTCCACCTTTCTGTTCGCGCTGTTCATGGTGGTGTATAACCTGCCAAAGATCATCATGCCGATGGTCGCCGGGCCATACCTGGATAACTTCTCGCGATCCAAGGTCATCTACGGGTTGGATTTCCTATCCTCCGGGATTTATCTCGTTATCTTTTTATTGCTTCATTACAACCTGTTCAGCTACGGGCCATTCCTGTTGCTTGCGCTGATTATTGGGTCGATTGACAGCATATACCAGGTGGCGTATGAAAGCCTGTACCCCACGCTCATCAGCGAGGGCAATTATTCCAAGGCCTATTCCATCTCCAGCATGATCTACCCGTTTGCGTCGGTGATGGTGCCGGTCGCGGCTTTCCTCTACGAGCGCAACGTGGGGCTGGAGATGCTGTTCCTGTTCAACGCCGTTTCGTTCTTCATTGCCGCGGCGTTTGAGACGCAGATCCGCGCGCCGGAATCGCAGATCAAGTCGGGCCTTGAGCGCTTCTCCCTCCAGCATTTTAAGGACGAGTTCAAGGCCGGCCTTGCCTATATCAATGGCGAGAAGGGTCTGCAGTTCATCACCGCGTATTTCTTCGTCAACATGTTTGCCTTTGCGGCTTCGGGCACGGTAGTACTGCCGTACTTCAAGTCCGCGCCGGGCCTGGGCGCGCAGATGTACACCTTTGTGATGGCGGGCGGCGTCATTGGCCGCATCCTGGGCGGGGCGGTGCAGTACCGCTTCGACTATCCCGCCACCAAAAAGTTCGCCATCTCTGTCTTCGTCTATCTGCTCATCAGCCTGGTGGAGGGTACCTATCTGTACTTTCCCCTCGCGCCGATGTTTGTTCTCTGTTTCCTCTCCGGTCTTTTGTCAATCACCTCCTACAATATCCGCATCGCCTCCACGCAGTCCTACGTGCCCAACGAGTATCGCGCCCGCTTCAACGGCGCGTTCCAGATGATCTGTACCCTCGGCACCATCATCGGCCAGCTCCTCTCCGGCGCGCTGTCCGACTTCACCAACGAGCGCATGGTGCTCGCCATCTTCATGGCTGTCAACTTCCTTGCGGTCCTGGTCATCATGCTCCCGGGGCGCAAGTACGTGCGGGAGATTTACAACAGGAAGGTGTGACGGGGAAGGGGAGACGCCAGGGGAGCGCTGCTCCCCTGGACCCCTCGCCAAAGGGCCTTGCCCTTTGGAAACCCAACACTGCTCACGCAGGGGTTGGGTTTCTTGCTATTCTGATAGATATAGAAAAACCCACCTTCGCCCGCAGGCGAACATGGGTTTCGAAAGGGCGAAGCCCTTCGCGGAGGTCCAGGAGGCAGAGCCTCCTGGCGTCACTCTTCCCCTACACCCGCTGCAAATGCGTGCAACTCCCCCAAGTCCCATAGGACTGAGCTCGTCAGGTACTTGTCGCGTATCTCCCGTGACCCGATGAAAGCCTTCTTCGTGTCCTCCAGGCTGATGCCCAGGTCTGCCGGTTGCATCGGCATGCCCAGGCGGCGCATCAGGGACAGGATTTCGGCGGTGTCCGGCAGTTCTTCCGCCATGATGGCCAGGATGTCCGGCCAGTGGGGGATCAGACGCTCAAGGCGCGCCGCGTGCCGGGAGGGATCGTTCTTGTGGAACTGCGCGTATTCCAGGTCGATTACCGCCTGTGCGGCCGGGCCGAATATCTCGCGCATCTCGGCCTCCCAGGCAGTGGGGGAGAACTCGCGCATGAACCGCTCGGCATTCTCGGGGTCCGGCGTCAGCGCGCGGACGCGGTCCAGCAGGCGGAATGTCAGCGCGGAGCCGACACCTACCTGCAGGCCGTGCAGGTCACTTGCTTCGCCGCGCGACAGTGCCATCATCTCCCACAGGTGCGAGAAGTAGTGCTCCAGTCCGCTGGCGGGGCGCGATACCTCCGCGTAGCTCATCGCCACGCCCGAGAGCACCAGCCCGCGCAGCACGGCTTCCACCGCCGCGCCCTCGCGCCGCACCAGGCCGTCGCCTGCCGCAAGGCAATCGCCCACCGCGCGGCGCATCAGGCCCGCGACGTTTTCGCAGTAATACTCGCCGGTCACCAGGTGCGCCATCCGCCACTCGCACACGGAGATGTACTTGGCCAACATATCGCCCAGGCCCGCGTGCAGCATGTGCATCGGGGCTTCGCAAAGGATGTCCGTATCCGCTACGATCGCCACCGGGCACGCGTTGTAGATCGTTACCTTCACGCCGTTTTGGATCATCGACGCGGAATTGGACGCATACCCGTCCATCGACGGAGCTGTGCACACCACCATCGACGGCAACCGCGCCGCGTGCGCCAGCACCTTGCAGCAGTCGTTCACCACGCCCGACCCGACCGCCAGCACCACGTCGCACATAGGGTCAAACGCCATCGCCAGCGCGCCCACGGCCGCCTCGTCCGGCTCCATTTTCCCCGCCCGCTCCGGGAATACGAACAGCCGCGCCGCAACACCCGCTTTGTTCAGCAGCGCCATCACGCGTTCGCCCGCCGCGCGGTACGTATCCGCGTCGCAGACCACGAAGGGCACGCGCTTTCCGGCCTGCTCCAGCACATCGGGCAGCTCCGCCAGCACGCCGGAGCCCACCCGCAGGTCGCGCAGGCCGGTTACGTGGTGTTTGCCGCATGCGCAGGCGTGCCCGCCAGGGGCCAGCAGCTCGGAAAAAGTTGCGTCACGGAATTGCAGCATAGCATGAACCTTCCTTGTTTGCTTTGTATATTCATGCATACGATACCACTTCGGGCGGGCAGGGTCAAGGAGAGGGGAATGAGACTGTCGCGCTGGGAACGCCAGGGGGCTCTGCCCCCTGGACCCCCGCGAAGGGCTTCGCCCTTTCGAAACCCATGTTCGCTCACGCGAGGGTAGGCACGGCTATTCTACTGAGAACACCCCATCCTTGCCCGCAGGCAAAGACAGAGGTCCAGGAGACTGGTCTCCTGGCAGGGGTCCAGGGGACAGCGTCCCCTGGCGTCTCCCCGGCGCTACCCTCCCCGCACGAACCTCTCCATCCGCCGCATCGCCTCAGCCAGCTTGTCGGTGGCCGTCGCGTAGCAGCACCGGATATGCCCCTCGCCGCTCGCACCGAACGCATCCCCTGGCACGCAGGCCACTTTCTCCGCGCGCAATAGCGCTTCGCAGAACGCCTGGCTGGTCATGCCCGTCCCGCTGATATCCGGGAACGTATAGAACGCGCCATACGGAACAGGACAGGGAAGCCCCATCTTTTCAAACGCGTCCAGCATCAGCCTCCGTCGCCGATCATAGCTGCGCACCATCGTCCTCACATCGGAGAAATCGTTCTCCAGCCCGTGCGCCAGCGCCTGTTCGGCGGCAATCTGGCCCTGGATCGATGCGCACATGATCGTATACTGGTGAATCTTGCACAGCAGCGCCAGCAGCTCGCGCGGGCCTGCCGCATACCCCACGCGCCAGCCGGTCATCGCAAACGCCTTAGAAAATCCGCTCAGCAGAATCGTCCGCTCCCGCATGCCGTCAATCACCGCAAAGCTCGCATGTGGCGTATCGCCATACGTCAGCTCCGCGTATATCTCGTCCGACAGCACGATCACGTCCGTGCCCCGCAGCACATCCGCCAGCGCGCAGAGCGCCCCGCGTGGCATCACGCAGCCGGTGGGGTTGTTGGGGTAGGGGAGAATAAGCGCCTTCGTACGCGGAGAAAGCCCCGCACGCAGCGCCTCAGGCGTCAGGCGGAACCCGTCCTCGGGCCTAGTGACCAGCGCCACCGGCGTGCCGCCCGCAAACCGCACGCCCGGCGCATACGCTACATACGACGGTTCCGGGATCAGCACCTCATCGCCGGGCACCACCAGCGCCCGCAGCGCCAGATCAATCCCCTCGCTTGCGCCCACAGTGACGAGCACCTCATCCGCAGGCTCGTACGCCGTCCCAAACCGCTCGCGCAAATACTGCGCAATCAGCCGCCGCAGCTGAATGCGCCCCCAGTTGGACGTGTACTGCGTCATTCCGCGCTCAATGGAGTCCACCGCCGCGTCGCGGATATGCCCGGGGGTAACAAAGTCCGGCTCACCCACGCCCAGCGAAATGGCCTCCGGCATCTCTGCCACGATATCAAAGAATTTGCGTATCCCCGACGGCGGCACGTCCCGCACGCCGGGATTGACAATGCGGTCATAATCAATCATGGGCTCACCGCCAATCGCCTGTCAGGCCCCTCCCCGTCAAACATCACACCGCCGTACTTGTATGTCTTGAGGATGAAATGCGTTGCCGTGCCCGTCACCGACTCAATTGTCGATAGCTTCGACGACACAAATGAAGCCAGCCGCTGCAATGTCGGCGCGGTGCACGTCACCATCAGATCATAAGCGCCGCTCATCAAATAGCAACTGGTGACCTCCTCAAACTGGTAGATCCGCGCCGCGACCGCGTCAAACCCGCGCTCCCGCTGCGGCTGCACCCGCACCTCGATCACCGCCTGCACCATATCCTTCTCAGTGCGCTCCCAGTTGATCATCGCGGGGTACCGCAGCACCACGCGCTCAGCCTCCAGCCGCGCCACGCGCTGGCGCACCTCGCCTTCCTCCGCACCCACCATCACGGCCAGCTGTCCGGGCGTCAGCCGCGCGTCCTCATACAGCGCCTCCAGAATGTGCATGTCCAACGTATCATACATAAAAGATTCCTCCTCTGCGCAAAAAATTAAGGTTCGAGGCCGGGAAACGAAAATCCTTCTTGCGCGAAGGAAAACCCTGGGAGAGCGGCGAAGAAGAGACGCGGGGGGGGGGGGGGGG
>JAVBQK010000050.1:0-22464 GCA_031549105.1 Eubacteriales bacterium | reverse complement strand
CGGGAGAAGCACGCGCTGACGCATTTGAGAAAGTAGGTGTGAGGGGGACGCCAGGGGGACGCTGTCCCCCTGGACCCCCTGCCAGGAGGCCAGCCTCCTGGACCTCCGACATTTCGCCTCACGGCGGGTTGGTTTTTCGCTGATAGGGTTTTTTAGCCTGCGGGCAGCCATTCCTCGGAATGATCGTTGAGCACTCGCAGAATGCCTCCGAGGATTTCTGTTTTGGTTAACATGTGGACCCACCCCGCGCGGTCTTCCCTATCCCCCGTCACAATGTATTGGATTGAAACTTGCAAAACATCCGCGATGGTGCGGACGGTATCCAGCGCCGTCACCCGGGTTCCGCGCTCAATATGTCCATAAAAACTAACCGATATTCCGCAACGCCCCGCGATGGCCGCTTGGGTCATGCGGGCTTCTTTGCGCAGTGCGCGGATGCGTTTACCCATTGCTATGTAGTCCAGCATAAGTACCTCAATTTCAGTGTTACTGCAAACGTCAGTCTATTTATCGCAAATTATAACTCTACTGTCGTCATATAGCAAGACAAAAGCGGGAACATTCTACGGAATGTCACCTCATCCATCGGTATATTCTGTATGCTATAAGGGGTGAGGATCGTGGATGTGGAGTTTCTTCGGAATCGCATTACCTTTTTGCGATTGCAAAAGGGCGTCTCTGAGTACCGCATGAGTACAGATATGGGGCATAGCAAGAGCTATATCCAGAGCATTTCATCTGGAAAAGGATTGCCTTCGTGGGGAGAGTTCTTTTACATGTGTGAATACTTCAACATAACGCCCAAAGATTTCTTTGATGAAGATGCCACATATCCAGCGGCATATTACCAGGCAGTCGACGGCCTGAAACAGCTGAGCGAAGAAGATCTTGCACTGGTCCTGGCGCAGATAGAGCGCCTGAACAAAAAGTAAACCCTGCCCCACCCGCGCGTGAGCGCAACATGGGTTTCGAAAGGGCAACGCCCTTCGCGAGGGGTCCAGGGGAGCAGAGCTCCCCTGGCGTTCCCCCGTTCCCACGTCTTTCTTGACAAACCACCTGCCCGTGTGTATGATAATACGATATATCCAGCACAATAGCACACATAGGGGAGGCCGGGACATGACCGCTCAGAACCAACCATCCCGCGAGAGCCTGCCCATTTTGATTGACATACAGGGCGTGCGCAAGGTGTTTACCGCGCAAGGCCAGGAGATTGTCGCGCTGGACTGCATCGATTTGCAGGTGCGCGAGGGCGATATCTATGGCGTGATCGGCATGAGCGGCGCGGGAAAGTCCACGCTGATTCGGTGCATTAATAGGCTGGAAGCGCCTAGCGAGGGCCGCATTCTTATTGGTGGGGTTAATATTTTGGCGGCTAGCAACAAGGAATTGCTTGCTATGCGCCGGTCGGTCGGCATGATCTTTCAACAGTTTAATTTGCTGATGCAGCGCACGGTCGAGAAGAACGTTCGCTTCCCGATGGAAATCGCGGGCGTGCCCAAGGACGAAGCCAAGCAGCGCGCAGCTGCGATGCTCAAGCTGGTCGGCCTGGAAGACAAGGCGAAGGCGTACCCGGCGCAGCTGTCCGGCGGGCAGAAACAGCGCGTGGCGATTGCGCGGGCTCTGTCGACGAACCCGGATGTGCTGCTCTGCGACGAGGCGACCAGCGCGCTGGACCCGATGACCACGCAGTCCATTTTGGGGCTTTTGCAGGATATCAACAAGCGGCTGGGGATTACCATTGTCATCATCACGCACGAAATGCAGGTTATCCGCCAGATTTGTACGCAGGTTGCCATCATCGATGGCGGCCGCATTGCGGAGTCGGGCGACGTTACCGATATATTCACCAACCCGCGCACTGCTGCCGCCCGCAGGCTCTTCCGCCTGCCGGCCAATGGGGCGATCGGACGCGGGCGCTGCGTGCGCATCGTCTTTGACGGCACCAGCTTTGACGACCCGGTCATCGCCAACATGGCGCTGCATGCGGGCGTCTCGGTTTCCATTTTGAGCGCCGAAATACGGCACCTGAAGGGGCAGTCCTTTGGCCAGATGGTCGTAAGGCTTCCCGACGACGAGGCTATGGCGCAAAACGCGCTTGCCTACCTGCGGCAGCAGCATCTTACCGTAGAGGAGGTTGATCCAAGTGATAACGAGCGGACTGTCGGCAGAGATTGGAAAGGGGATTTATGAGACCCTGTACATGACGTTGCTTTCCACCGGTGTCGCGTATATGATCGGCCTGCCGCTGGGCGTGCTGCTGCTCACCACACGCCGGGGGCGTACCTGGATTATGCGGTTTGTGGGCGCTGTTCTGGGCGTGGTGGTCAACATGCTGCGCTCCGTGCCGTTCCTTATCCTGATGATCTTCGTGATGCCGCTGACCCGCGCGGTGATGGGCAAGCCCTATGGCTCCTTCGCCACCGTGCTGCCGCTGACGATTGCGGCGTTTCCGTTCGTCAGCCGTATGGTGGAATCGGCGCTGGCGGAAGTGGACGGCGGGGTCATCGAGGCCGCGCAGTCGATGGGCGCGGGCACGTTTGCGATCATCCGCAAAGTGCTGCTGCCCGAGGCGCTGCCCGCACTGATCAGCGGCGCGGCGATCACCACCACCAACATCCTGGGCTACTCCGCGATGGCGGGGGCCATTGGCGGCGGCGGCCTGGGCGCAATCGCGATCAACTACGGTTACTACCGGTACAATACCGAGGTCATGCTCGTTTGCATCATCATCCTGGTGGTGTTGGTGCAGGGCATCCAATACATCGGAACGAAGGGTTCCACCCTTCTGGACCATCGCATCCGCTGACCTAACAAAAATGAACGGAGGCAATCCCATGAAAAAGTTTCTGTGCATCCTGCTGACCGCCCTGCTGCTGACGGTCTCCCTGGCCGCGCTGGCTGAAAAGGTGTCCATCGGCGCGTCGCCCGTGCCCCATGTGGAGATTCTGGAATTCATCAAGCCGCTGATGGCCGAGAAGGGCTTTGAGCTGGAAGTCGTTTCCTTTAACGACTACATCCTGCCTAACACCGCCGTGGAGAGCGGCGATCTGGACGCGAACTACTTCCAGCACACCATTTACATGAACGACTTCAACGAGAAGAACGGCACCCACATCGTCAACGTGATCCCGGTGCACTTCGAGCCGATGGGCTGCTTCAAGGGCAAGACCACGTCGCTGGAAGCGCTCAAGGACGGCGCGGAGATCGGCGTGCCCAACGACGTCACCAACGAAGCGCGCGCGCTGTTGCTGCTGCAGGCGATGGGGCTGATCGAGCTGGACCCGAACGCGGGCGTCACCGCGACGAAGCTGGACATCACCAAGAACGAGAAGAACCTGAAGATCATCGAGATCGAAGCCGCGCAGCTTCCGCGCATGTTGCAGGACCTTGACCTGGCCGTCATCAACGGCAACTACGCGATGCAGGCGGGCCTGTTCCTGGCGACCGACGCTGTCGGCGCGGAAGATTCCGATGCGGAAGTCTACAAGGGCTGCGTCAACTGGCTGTGCGTGAAGGAAGGCAACGAGGATGCGCCGTTTGTCGTAGCGCTCCGCGAGTGCCTCAACGACCAGCGCACCATCGACTTCATGACCGAAAAGTACCAGGGGAGCTTCGTGCTCGCGCTGGATCTGGAAGCGGAAGAGGCTGAGTGACGACGGGGAGGAACGCCAGGGGGACTTTGTCCCCCTGGACCCCCTACCAAAGGGACATTGTCCCTTTGGAAACCCTATCTTCGCCTGCGGGCGAGGGTGGGGTTTTTAGTTTTTGCTGTCCGGTATTTCAAAGGTTTGAATGGCTGAATCTCTTTGGATGGAGAGGGTTAGGGGTGTTTTTGCAAAGTAGGGAGACGTGAAAATTGTTTCGCAGTAGGTACCTGTGCTAGTTTCCACTTCGGGGTAGGTGCGGCCTTCCGCGTCGCTCAGATGTATCGTGACGGGCGCTTCGGTCTTTTTTTGCCACAGAACGGTGCAGCGGCCGGGGGTGATGCGTATGCCCGCAATGGCGGCATCCGGGGTTTGGATGGTGGCCACGGCTTCTTGGTTCAAAAAGCGGGTAGAGAACCAGGCGCTTTCGGGAAGAGCTAGGTTTTCAGTCCAGGTGTGCGGCTGGGGGTCGTTTTCAAGCATTACCGTAAGTCGCAGGCGAAATGTGCCCTTGTTTTTTTCGCTAGGCGGGTCAAAGGCGCTGCTATAACAACCCACCATCAGCCTTTCGGGCTCCACCACCACCTGGGAAGCCTTGCCCAATGGACCGCCATTCTCCCGGGTGATAGTGAGGCTTTTGATTTGAGCATCCTGCAAAGATGCCAGCAGCAGGATGCACTGTTCATCCCACCACGCCGCCTCCCATGTGAGCCCGGTGGGCCGCGTGCCTTCTGCCAAGGTGGGCGTTACGCACAGGTCCGCTTCCATCACGCCTTGAGACTCTGAAGGCCATAGAGCAGTCACATCATCCGCGCAAGCGAAGCCGCTGAAACATAGCGCGGCGCAACACAAAACCATGAGAAACTTTTTCACCAGTCTATGAAGATGCATGCCTTACCTCCTTCCGCTTGTTGTTTGGGAGAGGTGGGCATGTTTTATACATGCCCACAGAATAACTTTACTAAAAACTGTAGCTAACGCGTAACTCCCAAGGCGTATAGGTACGATAAGTTACAACGACTCTCGTATTTGCTCCTGTGTAGAATGCATCAGTCACTAGAACATAGGGAAACTGAGTCCCATACGAAAAGGAGTTGCTTGAAGGATTGTATGTCTGACTATCCGAGAAAAGGCCTCCATCTGGTTTCATTCCTGTTCCCCCATACGTGACGGTTCTGCTGGATAGTGTTACGCCGGAAGTTAAAGTTGTCCATGACCCTGAGACGTTTGTCATCTGCACATAGGTTTGACTACCTGTGGATTGACGGTTATATGTAATGGTAAGTGTTGCGCGCGCACAGCTCATATTGTCGGTCTCATCAACTGTTGTTGATGACCTGAGCTCCGCAAGCGTCACTTCTACTTCATAGGTCGCAATGATTTGGTCAGTATCGCTTGATAGGCTGGTTATCGAATGGGAAGTAAGTGCAGCTGCCTTTTGTGTGTTGTCGCCTTGGTTATTCGTTAGCGTGACGGGCAGGCTGGTAGGTATGTCTGTAGTGTCCGCTACTCCGCAAGTCGTCATCAGACAGAGCACACATAAAACGGCAAAGAAACTACGCAATCTCATTTTTCTTCCTCCTTTTCTTTTTTGTTCTGAGTAGCAAAGTACTGCAAAACAACGGAACCACCTCCTTATTTTTTACCATATACAACCAATAGACGAATGAAAATTTGGATCTTATCCATAATGGGCGTTATAATTGATAAATACACTCTGTTAACCCTTTTTCCTGTAACGTTTCCCCTTTATATACGTCTATCATACGAGGCGGTGAGGATGTGGAGGACTTTGCGGCGCTGTATGCGCGGTACTTTCGGGGCGTGTACCGGTTTGCGCTGTCGCTGTGCCGGGACACGGGGCTCGCCGAGGAGATCACGCAGGAGACGTTTCACAGGGCGCTGAAGGGGCTTACTGGGTTTCGCGGGCAGAGCAGCGTGGAGACGTGGCTTTTGCGCATTGCGAAGAACCAGTATTATGACCATGTGCGCCGGCGGAAGGATGTGTCGGCGGATGATGTCCTTATGGATTTGGCCTCCAGGAATGATCTGGAAGGCGAGCTGCTCCAGAAAGAGCAGCTGATGCGGGTGCACCGGCTTCTGCATGGGATGGACGAGCCGTACCGTGAGGTGTTTTCGCTGCGGGTGTTTGGCGAGCTGAGCCACGCACAGGTTGCGTCGCTGTTTGGGAAAAGTGAGGCATGGGCGCGTACTACGTTCTACCGCGCGAAGGTGCAGTTGCAGGAAAGGATGCGTGAAGAGGAATGAAAGAGGCCAGCTGCGGTGTGGCGCGCGATTTGATGCCGCTATGCGCTGAGGGGATTGCCAGCGAGGAAAGCCGGGAATGGGTGGAGGGGCATGCCGCGGGGTGTGCGGCGTGCGCGCAGGTGTACGCGGATATGCGCGCCGGTACGCCGGGGCCTGTGCCGCAGGCGCAGAGTGATTTGACGTTTGGGAGGGCGCTGCGGCAGATGCTGCGGACGATCCGGCTGAAGAATGTGTTGCTGGGGTTTGTCGTCGCGCTGGTGCTGACGGCTGTGATTGGGTTTGGGTATGATGCGCTGTGCATGCAGACGCGGCCGATTTCGCCGGAGAGGGTGGAGATCGCGTTCAGCCAGTTGCCGGAGGGGCTTGTTGTGCAGACGGTAACCGTAGAGGGCGGCTACAGGTTCACTCGTTATGGGCCCAGTGGCCAGTGGTTTGGCGCTCAGGAGGAGGCGGGCGTCTACTACATTCAGTTTCTAAAGCCCATAATCACCCTGTCGTCGCTGATCTGGTCTCACCCCTCCTATACAAGCTTGAACATCAAGGACGGTATCCTCTACCACCATGACCATCATGATCTATTCCCCGGCCAGGTGTCCGAGGGCCTTGAGATAACCGAAATCCGCGTCGGCGCCCCGGACAACTACAGGACCGTATACCAAAAGGGCGACCCCATTCCGCTTGCCGATGAGGAGACGCAAGCGTACTTCTCACCCTGGTGAAACGCGGTATACCCCGCCCGCCCGCGTCACAGTCACCGGCGTATCGCACAGCACGCGGCAAGGGTTCCCCAGCGTGGAGATGATCTCAGCGCTTTGCAGCTTTCCACCGGCCCAGCGGAGCGAAACCGTAAAGCCGCCGCGCGCCCGCAGGCCGCTGATTTCGCCATCTGGCCAGGCGCTGGGCAGCGCGGGCAAGAGGCGGAGCGCACCATCCGCGAAGTGGCTTTGCAGCAGCATCTCCGCAAACGCGGCGCTGAATCCCATGTTGCCGTCGATCTGAAAGGGCGGGTGCTTGTCGAACAGGTTGGGGTAGGTGGAGTGATTGACCAGCATGTCGATGAAGCGCGCAGCCGCGTCGCCATCCAGCATGCGGGCATAAAGGCAGATGATCCACGCACAGCTCCAGCCGGTGTGGCCGCCGCCGTTTTCCAGGCGGAGGCGCAACGTGGTGCGCGCGGCCTCCAGCAGCGCGTCGTCGCGCCCGGGCTGTATCTGGTCGCCGGGGTACAGGCCGTACAGGTGCGAGACGTGGCGGTGGCCCGGCTCGGCATCGTCAAAGTCATGGTACCACTCCATGAGGCGACCCTGTTTTCCAATCCGGTAGGGCGGCAGCAGCGGCAGCGCTTCGGCAATTTGGGGCAATAGCGGACTGCTCTGTTCCGTTATTTCCGCCGCCTGCAGGCACGTCTCGAACAGCTCGCGGATGATCGCGATATCCATCGTGGACGCCATCACGGTGCTGGCCTCCTGGCCTCCACCGTAGCGGAAGTGATTTTCAGGCGATACGGACGGGCAGGTGACGAGGTAGCCGTCGTAGGGCACTAGCCAGCCGAGGAAGAACTCGGCGGCTTTCAGCATCAGCGGCAGCGCGGTATCCCGCAGAAAGGCCGTGTCCCCGCCGAACTGATAATGCTCCCACAGGTGACGGCAGAGCCAGCCCCCGGCCATCGGCCAGTAGGAATGTACCGCGTGGCCGCCCGCCGGGGAGGTCTTGCGCCAGATATCCACATTGTGCGCCACAGTGAAGCCCGAAAGGCCATAGTAATTCCGCGCGGTTGCTTCGCCCGTCACGGCCATCTCGCCGATCGCGGTCAGCAGCGGCTGCGCGTATTCGGCAAGATTGGCTGTCTCCGCATGCCAGTAGTTCATCTCCGCGTTGATGTTGGTGGTCATGTTGCTGCTCCACGCGGGACGAATCTCGTGGTTCCAGATGCCCTGCAAGTTCGCGGGCTGGCTGCCGGGCGCGGAACTGCCCATCAACAGGTAGCGTCCGTACTGGAACATCAGCGCCGCCAGCGCGCCACCGTCGTTTCCCTCGCGGTAGGCATCGAACATCGCGTCCACCGTGCGCCCGGCTGTGTCGCCCAGGCGCACCTGCACGCGGTCAAACACCTGGCGATGGCGCGCCACATGTGCGGCGCGCAGCGCATCGTAGCCCATCCTGGCGGCAACGCCAAGCCTCTCCCGGCACAGCGTGGGCAGATCGCGGTTCACGTCCGGCAGCTTGTCAAACCCCGCAAAGCTCGTCTCGGCGGCGATGTAGATGACCACCTCGCGCGCGCCGACCACCTCCACATGCGTGGGGTGGGTGATCAGGAAACCGCCCGCTTGATGGAAGGCCGCGCCGGCCGCAAAACGGACTGTCGGCACGGAATCATCGTAGATGATGGGGTTGTCGCACCTGATGTAGCTCGGCTCGGCGTGGCTGGGGCAGCGGCCGGAGAGCCACAGCGTGCCGTCTTCGGCGTGCGCTTCATGGCGAAGGTCGCTGCGCAGGAACGCGGTGAAGCCAATTTCAGCGCCCTCTTCGGCGGACAGGCGCAGCGCGATCACGCCCGGATCGGCGCTGGCGAACCCTTCGCGCTGCTGCACCGCGTGCTTGGCGCGAAACGAGCCGGTGTCCTGCTGGTACTCAGCGCGCCAAACGCCCTCATTGAGATGCAGGCTGCGGCTATAGCCCCGCACCGTGCCCGAGCGGGTGAACCGCAGATACAGGTCTCCCAGGCACAGGTAGGACTCGGTCCATGGGCCGAGCAGGTTTTTGTTGATCAGGTCGTTTGCCTCCCGGTACTGGCCCGCGAAGATCAGCCGCCGCGCCTCCTCCAGGTCTTGCGGCGCGTTGATTTTTTCATCGCGTAGCACGCTGCCGGACCACAGCGTATCCTCGTTCAGCTGGATTCTCTCCGTATCCACCCCGCCGTAGAGCATCGCGCCCAGGCTGCCGTTGCCGATGGGCAGCGCCTCCTCCCAGTATTGCGCGGGGCGGTCAAACCGCATCACATGTTCCATATCGCTCACCTCAACCAATGCCAAAGGTAACGAAGCAGTAGCTGTCCGCCCAGAAATTGGCGGTGCGCATTTCCGGCAGGTCGGGCGTGGCCTCGGTGGGGCGCTCGCACCAGCTGTATTCGCCTGTGAAGCTCACCGGGCCTACATTGTACAGCTCACCGTCGATGTGATGATGCGGGCCGAGCAGGTTGCGCAGGCCGGATACCAGCGTCAGGCGGACGGTGTTCGCGCCGGGGTGCGCATAGTCGGTCACATTGGCCTCGTATGGCGCCCACAGGAAGGTTTTCACGGGTTTCCCGTTGACCTCCAGCAGCGCGCAGGCAGCGCGCGGCACGGGCATTTTCAGCAGCACGCGGGCCGCTCCGCTTGCCGGGATATCCACCTTGCACTCGATGGCCAGCCGCCCTTCGTAGCACAGCAGGCCCTGCTGGGTGAAGCTGCCGGGCATGAGCGCCGTAGGCGCTTCGCGGACGATGAACGGCCCATCAGTGGTGATGGCGTTGCGCTCGCCGGGCACGAACGCCGACTCGCTGTACACGCCGAAATCGCCGAATAGGTAGATGCTCTCCAGCTCCGTATCGTAGGTGAGCTTGTTCAGCTCGGTCTCATAGACGCCTTCGCCGAACAGCGTATCGTACACGTGCTGCGACTGGCAATAATGGATGTCCAATGTGATCTCGTTGACGCCCCGCTTTACATACGGCAGGATGTTTCGCCGGTGGAACGCCGAGTCAATGATCCAGCCCTCGTCCGCGTAGGGGAGCGCATGGCCGTTGACGCGCAGCGTGAAGCGCTCCGGCGTCTCATATGCCAGCAGCAGCGTCGTCAGCTTCGCCGGGTCCATATCCAGTGTGAAGGTGAACCGCATCGACAGGTCGCACGCTTGCTGCGTCGCCAACAGCTTTTTCATCAGGTGGATCAGCGAGGTTTTCGGCTGCCAGTCGCCGCCATCCACCGCATAGGCGCAGGTATCCAGCGTCAGCGCGTTCAGGCCCATCTGGGCGATCTCCCACTTTTCGGGGTTTAGCGGCACCACCAGTGACGCGGATTCACGCGAAACAACTGCATTCTCCCTTGTCGGCACTAGGTGCAGGACCAGCGTGCGCATCGGGTCGAAGCGCACCGGGATCACCGTGCAGCCGTTTTCAAAGCGCGCGGTGAGGGCAACCGTGCTGCCATCCTCGGGCAGCACTTCGCACGCGGCGTAGCGGCCCGGGATGGACACCTCCGTCTCATATGCGGCGGACTTGCTGACGTTCACCAGGAACGCGAGCCGCGCGTCGCCGTCCTCAAAGCGGCAGATGCGGATATCGGGGCAAGCGACGCCATAGCACCGCGCGGTGACGCGATCTGCGTCCAGCGGTGCCAGTATCGACAACAAATGATCATCCTTGAAGAACCGCGTGATGGGCAGCTTTTGCACCCGATCCGACGGCGCGCCGTCCACCAGCGTAGGCACGCGCCCCAACGCGATGATCTTTCCGCCGCGCCCGGCGAACTGCTCCAGCAGATCCAGCGTGGTGGAGGCGATGGTTAGCATATCGGGCAGCAGCATCGCGCGATACGCGCCCGCCCCCATCGTCAGGCGGCCGCCTGCGTCTACGCCGCCATGGCGGGACAGCAGGGTTTCATCCACAAAGTGATAGTCCAGGTGCAGGCCGGACAGCTTCTCCGCCGCCACCACCAGCGCGTCGTCCAGCGCCTGCAGGCGCGGGTTGTTGCCGCCGTTGTAGGCCGCGTAGCCGCTGCGCATCGGGTGCAGCAGCGCGATGTTGACGATCTTCTTGCCGTGCGTCAATGCCGCCGAGATGCCGGAAAGCCAGTCATTGACCTTCCTGTACTCATCCCACCACGGCTGCTGGATGAACAGCGAAGGCGGATAATCCCTCTTGCGCAGCCCGCGCAGCGTGTAGCCCTCCAGATGCTGGCACATCAGGTTGACGCCGTTTACGTACTGCCAACCGGCCATCCAGCGCATTTCCTCGGGCTTCAGATCCCAGCCGGAGAGCGCGTACGTCTCGGTGATGACCTGCTTCTTGCCCAGCTGTTCGGCGGCGCTGCCCACCTGCTTGCTCATCACGGGGTTGCCCATGCTGCGGCGCAGCCAGTCCACGCCCGGCACGTGCATATACTCGTAGAAAGGCATGCTGCCGCCGGTGCCCGCCATCTGGCTGTATAAGTTTTCTTCCATCATCATGTGGCCGGTCAGGCGGCAGCCGTGCGCCTCACACCAGTCGTAAATCTGCTTCATGAAGTTTTCGACGAACAGGTCGTTGCACAGCAGCCAGAAATCGTGGCGGACTTTTTCGTGTCCCGGGAGGTCGAGGAACAGGTACGCCAGCTTTTCGACGATATCGTACCCATACCGCGCGGCGAACGCCTCCGGGATGGTATACGACCACGGCACGCCCCGGGTCAGGCGCGGTTCATCGGTGAAGAATCCCGCCATCGCCGCGCCGAACCGATCGCCGAAGCGCTTGTAGTACTCCTCATGCGTCGCCTCAATGAACGCGGCGACCGCCTCATGGCTCATCACATCGATATAAAACGGGCATGCCTCGTGCGTGATGGCGACATACGCGCCGCCCGCCACACCATAGACGCCCAGCAGATTTTCCATTTCCACGTCCGGGCCGGCCACTTGGGTCAAAATCAGCCCCCGGGAATGGTAGCGGTCGCCCAGCGCGGTGACCTTGCCGCCCGCGAAACCGGAGGGCCAGCCTTCCTCATCATAGGCCCAGGGCTGCATGCCCAGCGCCTCGCCCGCGTCCATGCCGGCCTCGATGCACTTATGCCAGCGCTCGCTGAGGTATTCTGTCTCCAGCCCACCGCGGGCGTGCATAAAATAACCGCCGATGCCTGCCGCGTGCATCGCGCGGATCTGCCGGGTGATTTCCTCCGGTGAAAGCTCATCGTTCCAGCTCCAGAACGGAACCGGGCGCAGCGCCATCGGCGGGTTTTTAATGGTATCAAGCAGCTTGCTCATCGTTTTTCGCTCCTTTTTTCTCTCCCCAAACCATACGAGACATGCCGGGATTTGTCAATCGTTTTCTCGCGCTCTGGAGCGTTGACAATGCCCATAGAACAAAGTAGAATTGAAAGTACAATTATAAGGAGACAGAAAATGATCTATAGCGATTATGCCTTCAAGGTGCCCGAGCAGCTGATGCTCCGGGTGATCACCAATACCGACGCCAAGAACGAGGCCGACGACCAGTTCGCCATCGTGCACGCGCTGCTCTCCCCCAGGTTCGACAATGTCGGCGTGATCGCCGCGCATTTCGGCACGCGCCGCACCGAGCACAGCATGGAGGAGAGCTACGAGGAGTGTGCGAAGGTCTTTGACCTGATGGCTTTTGACAAGTCCATCCTGGCTAAAGGCGCGACGCATGCGCTGCCGGACGAAAAGACGCCCGTGCCCTCCCAGGGCGCGGAGCTGATCATCCGCGAGGCGATGAAGGATGACGACAGGCCGCTGTTTGTCACGTTCCTGGGCCCGCTGACCGACATGGCCAGCGCCTACCTGATGGAGCCGCGCATTGCAGAGCGCCTCACCTGCATCTGGATCGGCGGCGGCCAGTACCCCACGGGCGGCGACGAGTTCAACCTCTCCAACGATATCCATGCCGCAAACGTTGTTTTCGGCTCGAATATCCCCGTCTGGCAGGTGCCCAAGGACGCGTACCAGCAGATGATCGTTTCCATGGCGGAACTGGAGCTGCGCGTCAAGCCGCACGGCCCGGTGGGTGATTACCTCTTCACCCAGCTGGCCGAGTTCGCGATGGGCGCGCGCCGCGCGCCGCGCACGGGCGAGAACTGGATGCTGGGCGATTCGCCGGTGGTGGGCCTGCTGCTGTGCGAGCAGCGCTTTGACTACGACTGGGTGCCCGCGCCGAAGTTTACCCAGACGCTGCACTACGTCCACGGCCAGCCCAGCCGGCCGATCCGCGTCTACAAGCGCATCGACTCCCGCTTCATCATGGAGGATTTCTACGCCAAGCTCGCGTTGTTCGCGCAGAAAACAGCTAAGGCATAAGGAGGCGCGACCGTGTACCAGGCCATTTTGGTGGATGACGAACCCTTCGTGTTGGAGGGGCTTGAGCATGCCATCGATTGGGAAGGGTACGGCTTTGAGATTGCGCTGAAGGAGACAAATCCTGTCCGGGCGCTGGAATATGTGCAGCAGCACCCGGTGCACCTGCTGATTACCGATGTATCGATGCCGCAGATGGACGGCATCGAATTGATGCGCCAGTGCCGGGAGATTCATCCATTGCTCTCGGTGCTGGTGATCAGCGCGTTTGACCGGTTCGATTACGTGCGCGCCGCGCTGAAGTCCGGCGCGGAAAACTACCTACTCAAGCCCGTCGACCCGGACGAGCTGGCCGAAACCGTGGGCCAGATGGCCAATGGCATGCGTGAGCGGGAGCAGCTGGCTGCCCGGCGCGTCGCCAGCATGCTGCCGTTTCAGTCCACGTTCATCGAGAGCTGGCTGAGGGACAGCCTCACCCGCAGCGAGCTGCACATCCGCGCGGAGCTGCTGGGTGTCGACCTAGGGGCGGGCGGCTACACGACCGTCATCTTCACCTCTCCCGATGAAGACGGGCAAATCATGTCCAAGTTCTATGACTTCCTGCTTACCTCCGCCAGAAACAAATACGCGGTCTACTGCCTCTTTGAGACGCGCGCACGGCTGACGTGCATCCTCACACCCAGGGGCAGCGGGCGCAGCCTGCGCGCATTCATCGACAAGGCGCTTCACCGCGCCGCGCTAATGGGGCTGCCGGGGGCGGCCTGCGCGGGCGCGACGGTGCAGGCCGCCACGGCGGTCTCCCGCAGCTACCAGAGCGCGGTGGCGTTGCTATTCATGCAGTACAGCCCGGGAGGATCGGTGCTTGCCGAGGACATCGCGCCGCCCCCGGAAACCCTCTCTGTTATTGAGCAGAACTTCCTGCGGATTCCGCAGAAGGATTACTTGGAGGCGGTCCGGCGGCTGCTGGATGCCGGGGGTGTCAGCCCGTATGTGCTGACCGTCTGCGTAACGCGCTGGTGTTTGCGCCAGCACGGCAGCGACACCGCCGATTTCTTCCACCGCTTTCCGCAGTTCGCACGGCTGTGCCGTGCCTTCCCTGCGGAGGACGCGCCGTCCTTTGCGTGCTACGAGTTCTGCCAGGAGATCATCCGCGAGTGCTACAAGCTGTTCTCCGGCCCGCAGAGCACGATGCACCCATGCGTGGAGGCGGTCATCGCCGCCGTGCACGAGTTTTCCGACAAAAATATCTCGCTGAAAACCCTGGCGCATAAGCTCAACGTGTCGCCGTCTTACCTGGGCAACTCGTTTAGGCAGTACACCGGCGTGTACTTCAACGACTACCTGACCACCGCCCGGCTCAACTACGCGGCGGAATTGATCGAGGCGACCGACATGAAAATGAAGGACATCGTCGATAAGGTGGGCTTCTCCAGCCAGACCTACTTCAACCGCACGTTTATGCGGCAGTTCTCGCTTTCCCCCGTCGCGTACCGCCGCGCCAAGAAGACTGAAAGGCCCGGCCTGTTCGCCCGGGGCAGCGATTGAAGAAATCCACAAATCTAGTACAGATTCTAAAAGCTTCCCCTATGTGATTGCCACTCTTTTATACAAATTGCTATAATAGGTCCAGCGTTACCCTGTTGCAATATGATTATTAGCAGGTGGGTGAAATCATGCTGAGCAAGCATAATTGGGCCGATACCCAGAAGAAATGGGCCGCGTACTGGAAGCGCCAGAACGCGGGCACGCCGCTGATGCACATCGTCGCGCGGCGCGAGGATAAGGTCGATGCCGTGCGCGCCGAGGCGCTGAAAAGCCGCGATATGCAGGACAAGTACCTGGACGCCGCCCGCATTGCCGAGCGGTACCGCTATTACTGCGAAACAAGCGAGTTCCTCGCCGAGAGCTTCCCCAACGTCAGCGTGGACTTTGGCCCCGGGTCGATGGCCGCGTACCTGGGCTGCGAGATTGACTTCCAGCCGCGCACGGTCTGGTTTGAGCCGTTCGTTACGAACTGGGCGGATGTCCCCCCGCTCGCGTTCGACCCGGGGGCCAAGTGGTTTGACCGGCATATCCACCTGTTTCGGGACGTGCGCGCACTTGCCGGGGATGATTTTTACGTGGCGATCCCCGATATCATCGAGAACCTGGACATCCTCGCGTCGATGCGGGGCGCGCAGGAGCTGATCTTCGACATGATGGACGAGCCGGAGGAAGTGGCGGAACGGGTGCGGCAAGTTACCGGCGCGTATTTCGATTACTACGACCGGTTCTACGACCTTGCCAAGGATAAGGACGGCGCATCCTGCTTTACCACGTTCCAGATCTGGGGTCCCGGTCGCACCGCGAAGCTCCAGTGCGACTTCTCCGCGATGATCTCGCCCACGCAGTTCCGCGAGTTTGTGCAGGAGAGCCTGGACCAGCAGACGAAGAAGCTTGATAGCGTGCTGTACCACCTGGATGGCCCGGACGCGATCCGCCATCTGGACGCGATCATGGAGATTGGCGGCATCGACGCGCTGCAATGGACCAGCGGTGACTACGCCCCGGACGGCGCGCACGAGGAATGGTTTCACATCTACGACAAAGCTGTTGCCGCTGGCAAGGGCCTATGGGTGAAGGTATACGGCGGCCCGATGGAGGAGCAGATTGCCCGGGTGGACCGGCTGGTGCGCCGCTACGGCACGAACGCGCTGTTCCTGTACTTCTCGCCGATGCCCACAGCCGATGCCGATCGGCTGCTTGCGCATGCTGAGCGCAACTGGAAGGACATCGAGGGAGACTGGCGGCACAAATAATAACCCACAAGGAGGCTCTCCATGGATAAGAAACCGCCCCGCGAGATGACCGGGGCCGAGCTGCAATCGATGCTCAAATCCAATATCAACCTCAAAAGCCTGGGCGGCGTCAAGTGCGAGGAGCTGAGCCTTCTGCCCGAGGATCTGCGCTGGTGGCGCGATGCGAAGGTGGGCATGTTCATCCACTGGGGCCTGTACTCCATCCTGGGGCGCGGCGAGTGGGTGCGCTTTAAGGAAAGCATCCCCAAGGACGAGTACGAGGCGCTGGCAAGCGAGTTTAATCCCCAGGATTTTCAGATGGACGAGCTGGTATCGCTGGCGAAGGACTTCGGCGCCGGGTACATGGTGCTGGTGGCGAAGCACCACGACGGGTTCGCGCTCTGGGACAGCCCGTCTGCCTATGAGGGGTTCACCAGCTACAACACCGCCTCGCACCGCGATTTTGTCCGCGAGTATGTGGACGCCTGCCGCGCGGCGGGCCTGCGCGCGGGGCTGTATTACTCGCCGATGGACTGGCGCTTCCCGGGTTACTTCGACCCCACGGGTCTGCCCGAGAACGCACAGCTGATGAAGGACCAGTGCTACGGCCAGGTGCGGGAGCTGACGCAGAACTATGGCCCCATCGACATTCTCTGGTACGATGGCGGCTGGCTTGCCCACAAGGGCAGCGATACCTCCAGCGCCTGGTTCTGGGAGCCGGTGAAGCTCAACAAGCTGGCACGCGAGGGCAGCCCAAAGACGCTGATCAACCCGCGCTCGGGTTGGGAAGGTGACTTCTATTGCGATGAGGGCAGCCACGAGATCACCGGCGGCATCCTGCCAGTGCCGTGGGAGAAGAACATGTGCGTGTGCAGCGGCACTTCCTGGGGCTGGATGGCCAACGATCCGGTCAGCGACTTTGACTGGCTGATCCGCATGCTGGCGAATGTCGTCTGCCGTGACGGCAACTGGCTGCTGAATGTCGGCCCTGATCGCAATGGCAAGCTTTCTCCTGAGGTGGTAGGCCGCATGCGCGAAATCGGCGCATGGCTGCGCGAGAATGGAGAGAGCGTCTACGGCACGCGCGGCGGCCCTGTCGAGCCGGTGGACAATGTGTTCGGCACGACGTACCGGGGAAACACGGTCTATGTGCACATTCTGGACCGGAAGGCGTTTGCGGGGCTTCCGCTGACCGAGGGCAAGGTCACGGCCTGTCGCCTGCTGAACGGTCCGGCGCTTGACTATGCACAGGACGGCGAGGGCGTCACCATCAGCCTGCCGGAAGGGCTTCCGGAAGCGCCGGATACCATCATCGCGCTGACGCTGGATGCACCGATCGTTCGGCAGGAGGCGGAGCGCATCTACTTTACCGGCAAGGCATAGGAGACAACATGAAAGAAATCAAGTTAAGCGGCCAGATCCTGCGCGTGCTCTGCGGTGGCGAAAGCGGCGGGAGCTACGTGCAAAACCCCAATGCATACGAAACGGTGCGCCTTGGCGGAGATGCGCCCGTGCGCTTTGTCACTGGCGACAAGCCGCTGCTCACGCAATCCGGCTGGGGTCTCTCTGGGCGCGACCTTTATGTGCTCGACCCCGCGAAGTCCAGCTTCCGCATGGAGCGCACGGTGGACGGAGAGCGCGCCATTCTGGAGAAGGCCGAGGCCGTCAAGACGGGCGAGACATGCACCGGCAGCGTGCGCTTCCAGGTGGGCGAGGGTGAAGTTCTCTACGGTCTGGGCCAGCACGAAAAGGGCGTGCTCAACCACCGGGGCGATACCGAATACCTCTACCAAAACAACATGAAGATTCCCATGCCGGTGCTGCTCTCCTCCGCCGGGTACGGCCTGCTGTTTAACATGGGCTGCCCGATGGTGTACACATCGGACGAGACAGGGTTCTCACTCCGGTTTGAGGCGGCGGACGCAATTGAGTATTATCTCTTTACCGCCGATAGCTTCGACGGCCTGCTTGCGTGCCTGCGCAGGCTGACCGGCCCCGCCGCGCTGCTGCCGCGCTGGGCATTTGGCTACGTGCAGTCGCGCGAGCGGTACAAGACCCAGCAGGAGATTCTGGAGACCGCAGCCCGCTTCCGGGAGCTGAACATCCCGCTGTCGTGCATCGTGCTGGACTGGCTCTCCTGGGAGGAGGGCAAGTGGGGCAACAAGATTGTGGATAAGGCGCGCTTCCCGGACCTCAAAGCCATGGTGGACGCACTGCACAAGCAGGGTGTCGCGTTCATGATCTCGGTCTGGCCCAACATCAACCGCAAGGGAGCCGACCACGCGGAGATGATGGCGGCGGGGAAGCTGCTGGCAAACCTGAACACCTATGATGCGTTTGACCCGGAGGCACAGGACCTTTACTGGAAGCAGCTCTCGCGCGAGCTGGTCGCCGCCGGAACCGACGCCTGGTGGTGCGACTCCACCGAGCCATTCACCCCGGACTGGAGCGGCCCCGTGAAGCGGCCCGATGCCGAGCGCTACGATATGAGCGTCGCGCAGACCACGCAGTACATGGACGCCCGGCACGCCAACGACTTTGCGCTTCACCACGCCCGGGGCATCTACGAGCACCAGCGGCGCGATGTGCCCGGAAAGCGCGTGGTGAACCTGACGCGTTCCGGCTCGCCGTCAATCGACCGGTGCGGCGTCATCCTCTGGTCGGGCGATATCAAGGCCAGCTGGCAGGACTATCGAAACCAGATGGCCGAAGGGCTGAGCATGGCGATGTGCGGCATTCCGTTCTGGACGCTGGACATCGGCGCGTTCTTCGTGGGCAATGAGGCGAGCTGGCGCAAATGGAGCGGTACGCCCGAAGGACAGGGAGAGGCGCCGTGGTTCTGGCAGGGCGAGTTCCCCGGCGGGGTAGACGACCCCGCATATCGGGAGCTGTACGTGCGCTGGCTGCAGATGGGCGCGTTCCTGCCGGTGATGCGTTCACACGGCACCGATACACCCCGCGAGCCGTGGCAGTTCGGCGGCGAAGGCAGCCCCTGGTACAACGCGATCGTCAAGTACATTCGCCTGCGCTACCAGCTGCTGCCCACCGTGTATACGCTGGCGGCGGATGCCTGCTGTGAAGGTAAATCCATGATGCGCCAGCTGATTTTCGACTTCCCGCAGGATGTGAATGTGCGGGAGACGGCGGACCGCTATATGTTCGGCCCGTCGCTGCTGGTATGCCCGGTCACCCAGCCGATGGATGGCGGCGCGGCGCGCCAGCAGGTCTATCTGCCCGGCTGCGCGGGTTGGTACGCCTGGGAGGGCGGCAGCCTGATCTCCGGCGGGCAGACGCTTTCGCTGGATGTGCCGCTGGATACGATGCCGCTGTATGTCCGCGCGGGCGCGATTCTGGCGCTGGGCGATGCGCAGGGAGAACTTGCCTGCATCCATGTCTGGGAAGGGGCGGATGGGGCGTTCTCGCTTTACTTGGACAACGGCAAAGACTACTCGTATGAAACCGGCAGCTGGGCGCGCGTTCCCTTTGCGTGGGACGATGCTGAAAAGCGCCTATCCATCGCGGCGGTGCAGGGGAGCTATCCCGTTCCGGAAGACTTTGCGGTATGCCTGCACAGGGCGGACGGGAGCACGGTGGATAAAACGGTGGAATACGGCGGACGCGAGACTACAATCGCGTTTCAGTCTCTAAAGCAGTGAGCCAATATGGGGTGGAGAAATAACAATTCTCCGCCCCCACTTTTTTTATGTGGGAAAGATGGCATAATAAAGGAGCGAGGGAGGTGCCCGGATGGAGATGGAGAGAAGAAAGCCGCGCGTAGCGGCGTTTGCGGTGGCGCTGCTGGTAACGCTGGTGGCGCTGGTGATGGTCCCGGTATGGTACAGCGTGCTGCTGAGCCTGAAGAGCTACCGGCCCGTGGCGGGCCTTGGCGGCAGCCCGTGGACGGGCTTTGCCGCGTACCGGCAGGTTCTACAGTCGCCCGTGATGGGCAGCGCCGTCGGGAACGGCCTGCTGCTGAGCGTAGCGGGGTTTGTGGGTTCGGTCTTGCTGGGTGCGGCTTTGGGCTGGTTTGTGCCGCGCATCCGCGAGGGCGTGCCCAGGTATATCGCGCTGGGGCTGCTTCTACTGCCCACATTCGTGCCCAACATCTGCTGGGCGGTGGGCGTGCTGCCCGCGCTGGCAGAGAACATCAACCTGAGCCGGTGGTTTTTCATCGCGATCACGGCGGTATCCGGCGCGGGGCTGGTCGGCTTTTTCGGTGCGGCATTTGAGATGGCGCGCCCGGCGGGCGGTTTCTGGCAGGGCATCGGCTGGGCGGCGCTGCTGAGCGCGTTCACCTGCCTGACGCCGGACACGGAGCTGCTGCGGCTGATGCAGTCGCCCCTCTCCTATTCCACGATGGAGACGCTGGACACCTACGCGTACCGCATCGGGCTGATGAGCCTGGAGCTGAGCACCGGCGCGGCAGCGTTCATCCTCAAGCTGCTGCTACAAGGGCTGCTGGGCGCGGTGGTATGCGCTGGCGTGTACTGGGTTTTTCTGCGGAGGCACAGCGCGCCGCTGGATACGGTGGTGCGGGAAACGGGGGAGATGCCCTTCGTAGCCTGGGCATCGGCCGCGGCGGTGCTTGCGGTGGTGGGCTGGGTGGTGCTGGGCGGACGGCTTAACCTGACGGGCGAAGCGGTATCCCTGACCGGCATCCCGGCACAGCTGCTGTCCACAGCGCTGGCGTTCGCAATGGCGCTGCCGATCGCATGGGCGGCGATCACCGCGATGCGGACAATGCGCTACGGCGTATTCTGTGCGGTGGCGGGGCTGCTGCTGTGCGCGCTGAGACCTTACGCGGCGGAGTTCTTGCTGCTCAAGCAAATGGGATTTGTCGGCACGACGCTGCCGACGGCGGCGGTGGCGCTCTTCACGCCCAAGGGGCTGATGCTGACGCTGTTGTGCGCACGGCTGGCGGGCATGCCAAAGCTTAACGGGCGGCCCACGTGGCTGCTGGCGCTGATGCCCGCATGCCTTGCGGCTGCGACGGCCTGGGGCGACTCGCTGACGCCCACGACGTATATCCTTTCGGCAGAGCTGTATCCTTCAAGCCTTTTGCTGCGGCAGCAGACGATGACCCAACCGGGCGTCAGCGCTGCCGGTTACCTGCTGACACTGCTCGCGCCGCTGCTCCTATGCGGGGCGTGCGGCGCGATCGCGTGGCGGACCATGCGGCAGGATACTATTTTGTGAAGACGAAAAGTTTGCTGAGCACGTAGTTGAGCACGATGACGACCACATTATCGATGAGGTTGGCCAGGTTGCTCTCCATGCCCCACAGGTCAATAAACAGGTAAAGAAGCAACACGGACAGCACCAATGTCACCACCCGCATCGCAAAGAAGCGGACGGCCTCGCCAAGGAGCGTGCGGCCGTCCGTACCCTTTGTGCGGAAAACGACCCATTTGTTGCCGCAGAATGCGAACGTTACCGCGACCACCCAGGTAAGCACCTTGGCAACCGCATAGCCAATGCCCAGTGCCGTATGGAAAAGCGCGAAGAAAATCAGATCGATCCCCGTGGTCGCCGCGCCGATGACCACATAGCGGAGCAGGTCGCCGTGTCTATGGTAAAGTTCCCGTAGTTTCTTGAGCATGTATGTCCGTCTCCTATGATTGCCAGCGGTGCGGGCCTCGCTCCCATTCCTCGCGGAGGATGCCGTAGAGCGGAAGGTCCGCCCAGGTGCCGTCGCGGCGCCGATGTTGTTTGCGGAGTGTCCCTTCGTAGACCATGCCGTTCTTGACCATGACCCGCCCGGATGCTCCGTTCTGCTCATCATGCTTGAGGTAAATGCGGTGCAGACCCACTTCCTCAAACAGGAAGCGCAGCACGCGCGCCAGCGCCTCTGTCATGATGCCCTGACCCCAGTATGCCCGCCCGACGCAGTAGCCAATCTCCGCGTACTCGTCTCGCACGCTCGTGGTCACCACGGAGATATTGCCAATCAACGCGCCCCGGTACTCAATGGCCCAGTTGTAGCAGCCGTCCATCTTATACTGCTCCACCCAAACGCCCAGCAGGATGCGTGTGGCATCGACATTGGGGTGCACGTCCCAGAAGAGGTACTTGGTGACATCCGCATCGCTGGCCCAGGTATCGTACATCGCCTGCGCGTCATCCACCGTAAACTGCCGCAGCGTAAGCCGCCGGCTGAAGAGCGTCTGGGTACCCTTGTTGGTCATGCGCCATCCTCCTTCGCCATCGCCTTCAGCGCGCCGCCGGTAAGCCGGTACGTCGTCCAATCGACCATCGGCTCCGCGCCAAGGCTCAGGTAAAAGTCTATGCTGGGCCGGTTCCAATCCAGACACCACCACTCCAGCCTTCCGCACCCACGCGTGAGCGCAATCTGCGCCAAATTGCGCAGCATCGCCTTGCCGTACCCCTTGCCCCGGTAATCCGGCCGAACAAACAGATCCTCCAAATACAGCCCCGCGCGCCCCAGGAACGTTGAAAAGTTATGGAAGTACAGCGCAAAAGCCACCGCAGCGCCGTCCTCCTCGCCCAAGATGACCTCAGCAGCGTGTCGCTCGAACAGCCACTCATGCAGCAACTCCTCGGTGGCGACGACCTGGTCAATCATCTTCTCATACTCCGCCAGGTCGCGGATAAACGTAAGGACAAGGCCGGTATCGGCCGGGGTCGCGGCGCGGATGGTGAACATGGGAGCACCTCCTTCATGTGAGAGCGGGGGGAAGGAACGGGGAACGGGGGAACGGGGGGGGGGGGGG
>JAVBQK010000172.1:0-7959 GCA_031549105.1 Eubacteriales bacterium | reverse complement strand
GAGGCAAGCCTCCTGGACCTCCAACATTTCGCCTCACGGCGGGCAGGGCTTCTCTCGCACCAAAAAACCCAACCCGCCCGAAGGCGAAATGTTGGGTTTCCAAAGGGCAAGGCCCTTTGGCTAGGGGTCTGGGGGACAGCGTCCCCCAGCGTTCCTTCGTTCTCTTCCCCTACAGCGCCTCGACGATCGTCGTGACGCCCATGCCGCCGCCTACGCATAGCGTGGCCAGACCGGTCTTTTTGCCGGAGCGCTTCATCTCGTGCAGCAGCGTGACCAGGATGCGGCAGCCGGACGCGCCGATCGGGTGACCGAGGGCGATGGCGCCGCCGTTCACGTTCACCTTCGCGGGGTCCCAGGCGATTTCCTTTGCGACCGCCAGCGACTGCGCGGCGAAGGCTTCGTTGGCTTCGATCAGATCAATCTGGTCGAGCAACATGCCGGCCTTGGCGAGGGCTTTTTTCGTGGAGTGCACCGGGCCGATGCCCATGATTTTGGGATCGCAGCCAACGGAGGCGGAGGCGACGATCTTCGCCATGGGTTTTACGCCGAGTTCTGCGGCTTTTTCCGCGCTCATCACCACGATGGCTGCTGCGCCGTCGTTGATGCCGGAAGCGTTGGCTGCGGTGACCGTGCCGTCCTTCTTGAACGCCGGGCGGAGCTTGCCCAGACCGTCGGCCGTAACGCCTGCACGCGGGAACTCGTCACGCTCGAAGTTGACGGTATCTTTCTTCACACGCACCGGTACGGGTACGATTTCGTCAGCGAACTTGCCCGCGTTTTGCGCCGCTTCGCACTTCTGCTGGCTCTCGGCAGCGAAGGCGTCCTGCATCTCGCGCGTAATGCCGTACTGCTCGGCCAGATTCTCGGCGGTGATGCCCATATGATAATCGTTAAACACGTCCCACAGGCCGTCGTTGACCATCGTATCGACGATCTTGCCCTCGCCCATCTGGTAGCCGAAGCGCGCCTTGGGCAGCGTGTACGGCGATGCGCTCATGTTTTCCATGCCGCCCACGACGACGACATCCGCCTCGCCCGCCTCAATCAGCGCGGCAGCGAGGTTGACGGCCTTCAGGCCCGACCCGCAGACGTTGTTGATCGTCATCGCAGGCACCGTCTCCGGCACGCCCGCGCCGATCGCGGCCTGCCGCGCGACGTTCTGCCCCAGGCCAGCCTGCAGGATGCAGCCCATGATCACTTCATCCACCTGATCTGCCGCAACGCCGGCCCGCGCCAGCGCTTCCTTGATGACGATGGCGCCCAGCTGCGCCGCGGGTACGTCCGCGAGCGTCCCGCCAAACTTGCCAATCGCGGTGCGCACGCCGCCCGCCAATACGATTCCCTTGCCCATATGATTCATCCTCCTGCTGTTTATTCTTCTACCTGCATCACTTTGATATTTGCATCGGCCGTGAGCGGCGCGCCTGTGGCGGCCTGCACCTCTTCTACTGTGACGCCCGGCGCTATTTCGCGCAGGAGCAGACCGTCCGGCGTCACGTCGATGACAGCCAAGTCCGTGATGATGCGGTCCACAACGCCCGCCGCTGTCAGCGGGAACGAGCATTCCGCCAGGATTTTATGGCTGCCCTTTGCGGTGTGTTCCATCGCCACGATAACGCGCCGCGCGCCGACGACCAGGTCCATCGCGCCGCCCATGCCCGGCACCTTTTTGCCCGGGATCATCCAGCTTGCGAGGTTGCCCTTCTGATCCACCTGCAGCGCGCCCAGCACGGTGATGTCCACATGGCCGCCGCGAATGATGGCAAATGAAGTCGCGCTATCAAAGAAGACCGCACCCGGTAGCGCCGTGACATACGCGCCGCCCGCGTTGAAATGGTCCAGGTCCTCCGTGCCCGCCACCGGCGCGGGGCCAACGCCTAACATGCCGTTTTCTGCCTGGAAGGTGACCTGCACACCCTCGGGGATGTAGTTGGCCACCAGCGTCGGCAGCCCAATGCCCAGGTTGACCACATACCCGTCTTCCAGTTCCATGGCCACGCGCTTGGCAATAAAGTCTTTCTTATCCATGCTTCAGCCCTCCAGCCTGACGATCGCGTCGATGAAAATGCCCGGCACGGTCACCAGTTCCGGGTCCAGCTCGCCCGCGGGCACCACCTTTTCCGCCTCAACGATCGCGTATTTGCACGCCGCCGGCATGATGGCGTTGAAGTTCTTCGTTGTGCCGCGCATGAAGCAGTTGCCCGTCTCATCCGCGATGGTGGCGTGCACCAGCGCCACATCGCCGTGCAGCGCCTCTTCCATCAGGTATTCGCGCCCGTTCAGCCACGTCGTCTCGCGGCCACGCTCCACGATCGTCTTCACGCCCACCGGTGTCAGAAACGCGGCAATGCCCGCGCCCGCCGCGCGGATGCGCTCGGCCAGCGTGCCCTGTGGGTTAAGCTCCACGCTCTCCGGATTCTCAATCACCATGCGGCCCGTCTCAACGTTCGCGCCGATATACGTGGCGTACACCTTCTTCACGCGTCCCTGCTGCTGGAGCTGAATGGTCTTGGTATTCGCGGTGCCGGTATCGTTGGAGACGATGGTCAAATCCTTGGCCTTCCCATCCAGCAGCGCGCCCACGAGCATCTCAGGGCTGCCGCCTTGCAAAAAGCCGCCGACCATAACAACATCCCCGTCCTTGACGCGGGCGACGGCCTCTTGCGCCGTCATCAGCTTGTTCATAGGGCAGGTACCTCCCAGATTTATGAATTTTTCATATAAGAAAGTATACCCTTTTGTTAATGCGCTGTCAATGCTGAGAGAGGCAGGGGGACGAGGGGGACGCCAGGAGGCTCTGCCTCCTGGACCTCCGCGAAGGGCTTCGCCCTTTCGAAACCCATGTTCGCTCACGCAAGGGTTGGGGACGGATTGGAGCAAAAGAAAAACAAAACCCACCCCTGCGTGAGCAGTGATGGGTTTGGAAAGGGCAACGCCCTTCCCGGGGGTTAAGGAGGCAGCGCCCCCTTACGTTCCTGCCACGTCGTCCCCTTACGTCTCCCAGCTCTCGGCTCCGTACGCACTCACCGTCACCCTGCGGTCTTCCAGCGAAACGCTGCACGCGCGGCTGCTGCGGTTGATCACGGTCACCGCTGTGCCGGACGGGGATTTGCGCTCGATCATCAGGATATCCGGCGTGACAGCGTATAGCTCAAGCGTTCCTTCGGCCAGTGCGGGAACAGTTTTACGCCTGGCGAGGCCTTCGCGGAAGGCTTCGGTTAGGTCGCTATCTTCATGGCCCCAGGGGAAGGTTGCCCGGTTGAACGGATCCGCCGCGCCCTCCATGCCCGCTTCGTCGCCGTAGTAGACACATGGCATGCCCGGCATCGCCACGATCAGCGAGAGCAGGAGCTTTAGGCGCTTCTTGCCGAGGTCGCGCTGTTTTGCCGTCAGGCGTAGGGTTGCGCGGGCCTCGCGGGGCAGGTCGTTGCCGTCCACGCCGGCGAGGACGTTCAGCACGCGCGGGCGGTCATGGCTGCCGAGCACGTTGAGCAGCGACTGCGTGAACGGAGCGGGGTAGTTTTCGTAGAGGGAGTCCATCTGCCGCTTGAACGCGGCCGCGTTAATCTGGCCTGTCAGGAACTCCAGCGCGGCCTCGCGGAGCGGGTAATTCATCACGCCGTCCAGCGTGCCGCCCAGGCAGTAGCTGCGCATCTGGCCGTAGGTGACCTTGTGGGATGCGTCCTCCCACACCTCGCCAATGACCAACGCGTCGGCCTTCGCCTGCTTGACGCCGCGCCTAAGCATCTTCAGGTACTCCATTGGGAGCTCATCCGCCACATCAATGCGCCAGCCGCTCGAACCCAAGCGCGGCCATTTTTTGACCACGGCGTCCTCGTCCGAGAGGAAGTAGTCGATTACTTCGGGCTGGTACTTGTTCAGCTCAGGCAGCGTGTGAAACCCCCACCAGCTCTTGTACATATCGGGCCAGTGCTCGAACTTGAACCAGTTGCGGTATGGGGAGTCGATGACCTCCTGCGCGTGAACGAAGATCGGGTTTTGGTTGCCGGAATGGCTGAACACCCCATCCAGCACGATGTGCATACCCAGCGCGTCCGCCGCCGCGCACAGCGCGCGGAAGTCGGCCTCGTCGCCCAGCAAGGGGTCAACGGCCTTCCAGTCGGTGGTGTCAAAGCGGTGGTTGGTGCGCGCGTGAAAAATGGGGTTAAGATACAGCGCGGTGGCGCCCAGCGACGCGAGGTACGGCAGCTTCTGCCTGATGCCGTCGAGCGTGCCGCCGAAGAAGTCATGCGCGACGTTGTCGCCGCTGTGCGGGTCGATCATCAGACCGGGGGTGTCATCCCAGTTTTCGTGGTAAGAGCGCCCCTCCGGGAGCGGCAGCGCGGGCGCAATGCCGCCGCGCGCAAACCGGTCCGGGAATATCTGATAGAAGACCGCGCCGCGCGTCCACTCAGGCGCGGTGAACGCGGGATCGTACACTGTGATCTGGAACGAGCGGGCCGAGCCCCACACCGGCGCGCCAACGCCGCCCATGCAATCCTCCGCGTTTCCGTACCAATGGAACTGGCCATTCTGCCACACCTGGAAGTCATACCAGAGCAGGCACGGATGTTCCGGCAGGTGGATCGCCGCCTCATACAGCGCGGGGTCGCCGGACACCGGGTACATCGGGTGGAAGCTTTCTTTATCAAACCACAGGCGCAGGTGCGCCGCGTCGGGCGCCGCGCCCTCAATCCGCAGGCGGAGGGTAATCTCTGTCCCACAGGGCTGCGCCCCGCCCGGACTTCGGTACGCGGGGTCGCGGCTATCGTGCGTCAGCTGCATCGCCGTCACCATTTCGCCGGCGACAGGTGCCAGATCCGGTCGTTGTACTCGCGAATCGTCCGGTCGCTGGAGAAAAGGCCCGAGCAGGCGACGTTGGCGATCGCCATGCGCTGCCACTTATCGAAGTTCTGGTAGTCCGCGTTGACGCGCTTCTGCGCCATCGTGTAGGAACCGAAGTCCTTGAGCACCAGATACGGATCGGCCATGCTGCCGTAGTCGCCGAACAGCAGCGAATGATACAGCTCACTGAACGCGCCGGACTCGCCCAGCGTGCCGTCGATCATCTGCGTCATCGCGCGGCGAACCTCCTGGTTCTCCTCGAACACCGTAGACGCCTGGTAGCTGCCGGTGGCGTACAATGCCTCCACCTCGTGCGCGCGCGCGCCGAAAATGTAGATATTCGCGCGGCCGACAGCCTCGTCCATTTCCACGTTCGCGCCGTCCAGCGTGCCGATCGTCAGCGCACCGTTGGCCATGAACTTCATGTTGCCGGTGCCGGAGGCTTCCTTGGTGGCGGTGGAAAGCTGCTGCGAAAGCTCGGTCGCCGGGATCAGCACCTCGGCGGCGGAGACGCGGTAGTTCTCCAGGAAGATCACCTTGATCATCTTCTTCGCGCGCGGATGCTTTGCGACCAGCTCGCCCACCGCGTTGATGAAGCGGATGATCTGCTTCGCGCGGCGGTATCCGGGCGATGCCTTCGCGCCGAAAATTACGCAGCGCGGCGGTATGGTGTAGTTCGGGTCGTCCGCAATGCGGTTGTAGAGCACCAGCAGATGCAGCGCGTTGAGCAGCTGGCGCTTGTATTCGTGCAGGCGCTTGGCCTGGGTGTCCAGCATGAAATCGGGATCGAACCCCTCGCGCTGGTTGAGGATGAGCCACTGCGACAGGCGCAGCTTGTTCTCACGCTTGACCTTGGCGAACTGCTCGCGGAACGCGGCGTCGTCGCGCATCGGCAGCAGCTCGTGCAGGTGATCTGCATCGCTCTTCCATCCCTCGCCGATCGCATCGGTGATCAGCGCGGACAGGCGCGGGTTGCACAGCATCAGCCAGCGGCGGTAGGTGATGCCGTTGGTGATTGCGGAAAACTTCTCCGGCATGACGGAGTTATAATCGTGGAACGTGCTGCGCTTGAGGATATCGCCGTGCAGCTGCGACACGCCGTTGACCGAGTAGGAATACGCCACGCACAGGTTCGCCATATGCACCTGGCCGTAGGCGAGGATCGCCATCTGCGCGATCTGGTCCCACTTGCCGGGGAACTTCTCCCACAGCTTCTCGCACAGGCGGCGGTTGAGCTCCTGCAGAATCTGGTAGACGCGCGGGAACTGCGCGCGCACCATCTCCTCCGGCCAGCGCTCCAGCGCCTCGGACATGATGGTGTGGTTGGTGTAGGCGACCATGTTCCGCACGACGTACTCGGCGTCCTCCCAGGTGAAGCCCTCTTCATCGATGAGCAGGCGCATCAATTCGGGAATCGCAAGGCCCGGGTGCGTGTCGTTGATGTGGATGACGGCCTTCTCGTGCAGGTGGTGCAGGTCTTCGCCATACTCGCGCTTATACTCGGCGATCATGTATTGCAACGACGCCGAGGTGAAGAAATAGTGCTGGTTGAGGCGGAGCTGCTTGCCCTCGAAATGGTCATCCTCGGGATAGAGCACCTTGCAGAGCACTTCCGCGAACGCGCGGCCCTCCAGCGCCTTGGCATAGTTGCCCTGGCCGAACGAAGTCAGGTCGATCGTCTTGGGCGACTGCGCGCTCCACATGCGCAGGATGTTGACCATATCGGTGTCATAGCCCATCACCGGCATATCGTACGGCATGGCGATGACGTTGGTGTAGTCCAGATGCCTTATGACCAGCTCCCCAGTCGACCAGTCCTCCTCCAGCCTGCCGCCGAAGTGGACCTCAAAGCTGTCTTCTGGCACCGCGATTTCCCAGGCGTTGCCGTTCTCCAGCCAGTTGTCGGGCAGCTCTACCTGCTGGCCGTCCACGATGCGCTGGCGGAATAGGCCGTATTCGTAGCGGATCGTGCAGCCCATCGCGGGCAGGTTCTCGGTGGCGAGCGAGTCCATGAAGCAGGCCGCCAGCCGCCCCAGGCCGCCGTTGCCAAGGCCCGGCTCCGGCTCCTCGCCGAGCAGGTCCTCCAGCAAAATCCCCATCTCATCAAACGCTTCTTTATATTCCTTTGAGGCGCACAGGTTCAGCAGGTTTGAGTGGAGCGAGCGCCCCATCAGGAACTCTACCGAGAGATAGTAAAGCCGGCGGCCGCTGGCATCGCGCACGGCGCGGCGGGTGGCAACCAGCTTGTTCATGATCTGGTCGCGCACGGTGGAGGCGACCGCTTTGTAAATCTGTATGTTGGTGGCTTCCTGTAGGGAACAGCCGTTGTGGCGCTGTAGTTTGCTGATGATGCTCTTCTTGATTTCTTCCTTGCTTAAGAGCGCGTGCTGTTGCATGAAACAGCCTCCTTCTTCGACATGGTTGGGCATGAGGTTCTATTATAGCAAAAAAACTGACGGTTGGCAATCGGACGATTGACGGATTGCGGCAACGCGAGCTTTATGGTATCGTAGCACATAAACAGCGCCCCTATTCTCTACTGCACTGGAGGTATTGCACCATGCCCGACCTACGCATATCCGACATGCAAACCATGCAGCGCGAACTGTGGGAAAAATACAGGGACAAATGGTCTCCGCTGGAGCCTGAATATGCCAGAAACTCGCTTCTTTGGATGTTTGAGGAAATCGGCGAAGTCATTGCGATCATCAAAAAGCGCGGCGAAGCGGACATCATGAATGATGCCGAGCTGCGCGGGGAGTTCGTGGTGGAACTGACTGACGTGCTGATGTATTTCAATGATGTACTGATGCGCTATGCCGTCACGTCCGAGGAGATATCCGAGGCCTATATCGCCAAGCATGACAGAAATATGGGGCGGGATTTTGAGGGGGAGCATCGGAATTATCTCAAGCACGGGGAATGAGCCGGCCGGAATAATTCGAACCCTACGAACTGTAACCCCCACCTCCCGCCCGCAGGCGAAACGTTGGGTTTCCAAAGGGCAAGGCCCTTTGGCAGGGGTCCAGGGGACAGCGTCCCCTGGCGTTCCCCAACCTCGTCCCCCGTCACTCCCCGGCCTCCAAATCGTTCCGCAGCACCCGCCCGCCCGCC
>JAVBQK010000137.1:0-11619 GCA_031549105.1 Eubacteriales bacterium | reverse complement strand
GGGTTGGTGATTACACATCCCCCAACTAATTAAAATAAACCGCCCCGGCTGGCTAACGGCGGTTGTACTGGGGGGGGGCCCTGTGGCAGGGGTTTTTGTGCACCGCGACCCGTTGCGTTCCCTCCCCACCCGTCCCCCCACCCCCCGCCACACCGCCCGCACAACCACAACTACCCCAAACCCAACCGCCATCGCAATCGCCGCCGCTGTCGGCCCCAGCGTGGGCATCAGAAGGTGGACGCAGGCGATGTTTACCAGCGCGCCCAGCGCCATTGTGGGGAAGAGGGGCGCGGTTTTTTTCAGGGTGGCGAAGATGCCGGCGAGGAAAGATGCGGCGGCGGAGAGGAACATCGCGGCCAGGTAGGGTGGGATGATGGGCCACGCGGCGGCATAGGCCTGGTCGACCGTGTAGGGGAAAATGAGGCGAACCGCGAGGATGGATGCGGGCAGCGCGACCGCACCGAAGAGCGCGTAGGACAGCGCGGCGCGGCGGAAGAATGAGGTTCGCTCGGCAGGGGCCAGGCTGCCTTTGCTGAAGGCCAGCTCCTGCCATGCGAGCTGGAAACACTGGGTCAGCAGCAGGATTATGCCGCCAAACTTCGCGGCGGCCGCGAGAAGGCCGTTCGCTTCCGGACCAAGCGCGGCTTCCACCGCGACGCGGTTATAGCCCGTCAGCGCCCAGTAGGCCAGTGAGTTCAGGCATAGCGGTGCGGAAAAGCGCAGCATTCGGGTGAAGAGCGGGCGGTCAAATCTCGCGCGGAAAGAGCGTGGGCGCGCCGCAACAAGATGAATTGCCACGGCCAGCGCGTGCCCGGCACAGGCGGACAGGTACAGTGCCCGACTATCCATGCCGCTGCGCAGCAGCACGATGTTCAGCGCCATCGTCACCACCGCACCGGCAAGACCCCCCGCCATGTACACGCCAGACTTGTTAATCCCGCGAACAATTCCTCCTGTGAAGTTTTGTAAGTTCATTAAGAGGCCAAACGCACAAAGTAGGCCGGGATAGGGGAGACCCGAAACGCGTGCTATAAGAAGCATCACAGGGGTAAACACCGCACTGGATAGCAAGAAAATCAACCCGCCCGCAATGGCGGGCTTTGCTTTGTCTGCGCCGGTCTGCTCATCGGCCATAAAGCGCAGCACGCCGTTCCAGATGTCCAGAAATAGCGCGGATGACACCAGAGACGCATACGCCACGCCCAGGTCATAGCGCCCAAATTCCGCCGGGGCCAGGTAGTGCGTGTACAGCGGCAGGAGCAGCAGTGCCGCGAGCTTGACCAGGGCGTTGCCAAGCAGGTAGGTTAGTGCAGCGCGAAGCAGGCGGCGCAAGTCCTTCACGGCGCGTCCTCCCGCCACATGGCGGTAAAGGCGTGCGGGGCCACGCGGTCCTTTTCCGGTGGCGGCGTGCGCCAATCGCCGAATATTTGCGTCAAACAGGCATCGTAATCGGCGACCACCGAAAACGCTTCGCCCTCAAACGGCAGCTCCGCGTACCGCTCGAACACCGCGCGCGGCATCAGGCTGTGCATCCCGCCGCCGAACGGATATCCGGCCAACGTGCCCTTTTCATAGGGCATGCCTGCCATCGCCTGCACCACCAGGTCCCGCCAGAAGGTCGTGCCCTTCCAGCGGCACAGGCGGACCAACGCCGGTTTGACCGCCCGCTTGGCAGCGCGTTTCAGCGGCGATGGACTGTCTAGATCGCCCGGCGCGACGGCATACACCCAGCCTTTCTTGTAGAAAAAGAGCCGGTAGAGCTGCAATTTTCGGGCTATCGCGCTTTTAGAAAAAGAATCTATTGGAAGCAAGTCGATGTTCACACCCAGACCAGCAATTGGTGGCATGCCCACCTCTATAAGAAGCGTTCGTGCATCGCACAGCTTCGCGTAAGGATAGTAATAATCGGGCCGCAACGTATGGCAGAGCACCGTCACACCCGGCTCACGGGCCAGATGCTTGATGAGCGCCTCATAATCCGGCCGTGGCAGCGCGACGTCGATGTCGTCATCCCACGGGATATAACCCTGATGCCGCGCCGCGCCAATCAGCGTGCCGCCGAAAAGCGTATACCGCAGCCCCTCCCGGGCACAGACCGCCTTTACGCGACGCAGCAAGCCCAGCTGCACTGCGCGCAGTTCTTCCATTGTCATTTTATCAGGGACTCGATCGAAACATCGAAGAAAGCGGCAAGAATCTTTAGCTCCACATCGCTGACAAACCGGTCGCCATTCTCGATGCGCTTGATCACGCCGCGCTCGCTGTCAAATCCGTGCAGCTGCAACCGTCCCATCAGCTGTTCCTGCGACAGGCCGCGCTCTTTCCGCAGCGCCCGGACCTTCGCGCCGCATAGGTTCTTGGTGCCGTCCGGCGCAAGTGGCTTGGGCATGGCTCTCCCCCATAAGATGACAGGTGATTTTGCTTGATTGTATGAGGTATACGCAAAGGAACGTGGTCAATATTCGACCACGTTCCTTTGTGCAACAAGCGTGTTGCTAATCGTAATGCATACGTATTGCAAATTGCAAGCCATACTGAGAGCATCACCCATTTAGGAGGTGCTCCATGGCCCGCTTCAAAATTCCTGCTATCCCTCAGTCGACATCCAAGAGCATCCGCTTTCCAAACGATGTCATTGAGGGAGTAGAAAAATCCATTCGTGGCACAGACTGCACCTTTTCCGCATTCGTTGTGGAGGCCGTCCGCACAGCGTTGCAAAGCCTTGCGGAGGAAGAAGCAGAAAAGAACGATGAAACATAAGTTCCGTCGTTCTTTTGTCGAATTTTGTAATGCGTTGTTGAAAGATCGTTCGCCATCCATTATACTGTTCGCAAGCAGAGGGTGCTCTAACGGCGGGTAGCTGCCTCCGTGCCATTTACAAATGGAACGGGGGTGATCACAGAATGACAGCCTACGAGATAATCATGGTTGTTCTGACTGTTATCGGTCTCTTGATCGCAACACGCAAGTTGAACAAGAGATAAAAGCAAACCGTCCGTAGTTCCCGCTACGGGCTGTTGTTGGAAGACAACTGCACGGGTGGCAAGCTGTCCGCCGCCGGACTAGAATCCCTCTGCCCACATTATACCCCAAACCAACCAACAAAGCAACCAACAAACCAACACTTTCTTAGACAAAATCCTCCCGCATCGGCGTAAAAACATCCACCACCGTGCCCGCTTCCAGGCACGCCGTTCCGTGCACCACGTCCGGCGCGAACCGGATGCTGTCGCCCGCTCCCACCTCGCGCACTTCCTCACCATTGCTGAACCGGAACCGTCCCGAAACGATATACGTCACCTGGTCATGCGGGTGGCTGTGTGGCGTGCCGACGGCACCCGTTTCAAACTGAATCTCCACCGGCATAATCGCCCCGGAATACGCCAGCATTCTGCGCACCACGCCCGGCGCGACCTCCTTGCCCTGGGTATCGCCGCGCATCACAAATGTATCCGCCATCGTCCTCAGCCTCACTTTTCTACAATATTGTATAGATTATAACCCATTTTTCCCCCTTTGCATACATGGACATATGCCTTATAATTGCATCATGAATCCACCAGCTACACGGCCCACCGGCCGAAAACCGCATTTTTCGTCACTCCGCTCCAGGATGTTTGGCATGCTGCTGATCATTGTGCTGCAAAGCCTTGTCTTCACCGGCATCATCACGCTGGCGGGCAACCTGTACCTCTCAAGCTTCAACACCATCCTGACCGACTGCTACGAGATCAACCAGCTGCTCGCCGCATACGAGGGGGAGGCCGGCGCTTTCGCCGCGCTGATTCTGCACCGGGATGAGACGGCCTACGATGCTTTCCGCGACAGCCGCGCGCAGAGCAACGCGGCGCTATCCGGCCTCTCGCTCCCGTTCCTGGAATCGCCTGAGCAGGCGGCGCTGCTCTCTGCGATCCGCCGCACCCACGAGGGCTTCCGCGCCGCGCAGGATGACGCCGTCTCCCGCGCGCTGCTCAGCGGCGATTACGCATCCGCGTACGAGCGCGCGCTGGAGATCGGCCGTTACCTGGAGGGCTACATAAAATCCCTGCTGCAGGCGGCGATCGGCGAAGGCCAGTCCGCATACGGCCGCAACATCGTGCGTTTCCGGGTGCTGCCCATCGGCTTCCTGCTGAGCGTGGCGCTGTCGGTGCTGTGCACCTCGCTGTGGACGCGCTGGACAGTTAGGCACGTCGTCAGTCCCATCAACGACATCATCAAGGCAGCCGATGCCATTGCCGATACCCATTACGACACGCCCGACCTGCCCAGCTACGCCGAGGAGGAGCTAAACCAGCTCGCCACCATCGTCAACCAAATGAAGCACTCCACCGCCAAGCTGCTCGATTCGCTCAGCGCGCAGCGGGCCATCGAGAGCCGCCTGCACGAGGAAGAACTGCGCCGTGTCACGATGGAATCGACGATGGACACGCTTCGCCTGTCGCTGCTGCAGTCGCAGATCAACCCGCACTTCCTGTTCAATACGCTGAACATCATCTCGCGCATGGCGCAGATGGAAGGCGCGCCCACCACCGAGGAGCTGATCAAGCGGTTGGCCAGCCTCTTTCGCTACAACCTGCAGAGCACGGATGACATGGTGCCTCTTTCAAATGAACTAAAGATTGTGCACGATTACATCGCTATCCAGCGCATCCGCTTTGGGGAGCGCATTCAGTTTCACGTCTGCTGCGGGCCGGACCCGGCGGGCGTGCGCGTGCCGGTGTTCACGCTGCAGCCGCTGATCGAGAATGCTGTGATCCACGGCATCGGCCCCATTGAGGAGGGCGGTGAGGTGCTGGTGGATATTCAGCGCGGGCCGGAGGGCCTGATCATCGCTGTGAGCGACACGGGCGTGGGCATGACCGACGAGCAGCTCGCGCTGCTGCTGGACAGCCCGCCTGCCGAGCGCCGCCACCTGTCCGGGCTGGGCCTTGGTAACGTGCGCGCGCGCATCCACGCGCATTACCCCGGCAGCACATTCAAAATCGACAGCCGCCTGGGCGAGGGCACACGCATCACAATTATCATTCCAGGGTAGGGATTTCTGGCGAAATCCCTTTATGGCGCTATATCTTCGAATTTGCGCCGCGAGCTGAGGAGGAATCGCCCCGTGTTTAAGATTATCGTTGTGGATGATGAAGCCATCGAGACCGAGGCGCTGCGCCGCGTCATCGAGGGCCGCTATCGGGATGGTTGCCGTGTGGAGACCGCATTCAGCGGCCAGACGGCTATCGCGCTAGCGGAGTCCATGCGCGCGGACATCGTGCTGATGGACATCGAAATGCCGGGCATGAACGGCCTGGCCGCCGCGCGCATCATCAAGCAGGCGCTGCCGCGCTGCCGTGTGATCATCCTGACGGCATACGAGCGCTTCCAGTACGCGCAGGAGGCTGTCGCCATCGGCGCGGAGGAGTATCTGCTCAAGCCCGTCGGCGATGCGGATCTGATCGCGCAGATCGACCGCGCGATGGACGGCATCCGCCGCGACCGCACCGACGAAGCCCGGCGCGGCGCGCTTGACCAGCTGGCCAAGGAGCAGTTCGTCCTCTCCGCGGTATCCGGGTACGCGGGCGCTGCGGCGCTCAGCGCGCAGCTGTCGGAGCTGGGCATCCACTGCGCCTGCGCGCTGTTCATCGCGGTGCGGGGCGCGCCTGGCGCGGCGCACATCAGCGCCGAGGCCGCGCATAAGCGCCTGCGCCCGCAGATGGACGCCCTGCCAGACATCACCTGGCTGTGCCTTGAGTACGACGAGCGCCTGCTCATCGTCGCGCTGATGGACAGGGGCTTCCTCAGCGCCGAGGAGACGGCCGGGGTGTTCGCGGGCTGGTTTGCCCAGTCCTCCGGCACGCCGCTGCACGCGGGCCTGGGCAGCGTTGTCACCGACCTTTCCGACCTGCAGGACTCCTACGACCAGGCGATGGAGGCGCTGCTCAGCTGCCAGGACACGTCACCCGTGGCGCTCCCGCCCGAGCGTCCCGCCGACCAGCGGCGGGGCAAGGGCCTCGAGCGGCGGCTGTACCAGTACCTGTTGGAGAAGGACTTCGACGGCGCAGCGCGGTGCGCGGAGACGGCGCTGGATGCGCTGTTCTACAGTCAGCCGCATAGCGCGGGCCGGGCGATGCACCGCCTGCTGGAAAGCGTCGCGGGGCTGATGGAGGCGGACGCGCGCATCGATGTGGACCTGAAAGAAACGCTCGCCCCGCTGACTGCGGGCCGCCCCACACAGCAGGAGATGCTGATCACCATCCGGGGCGTGCTCGCCGCGTGGCTGAGCGACCTTAATGACCAGCCCGCCGCCCGGCTGCATCAGGTACGCCGCGAGATCGAGCGCTACATCAACGCGCGCTACCAGGAGGACCTGTCGATCCGACAGATCGCCAGAGACATGCACTACTCCGAGCCGTACTTCAGCAAGCTGTTCACGCGCTGTTTCCAGTGTAACTTCGTCAGCTACCTGACCGATGTGCGGCTAAAAAACGCGCGCGACATGCTCATTTCGCCGATCCTGAGCATCAAGGAGATCAGCGCGGCGGTCGGCTATGCGGACTCGAACTACTTTTCCAAAGTATTCCGCAAGGCGTACGGCGTCAGCCCCACGGATTTCCGGCGGCTGAGCGGGCCGCGCGCCGACGAGGAGGCCCCCGTATGAGGCGCATCGCCGCGCTGCTGCTCACGCTTTTGCTGCTGACCGGTTGTACCGGGCCGCGTGCCGCGACCGAGCCGGAGTATATCTTCCGCATGGCGGAAAACCAGGCAGAGGATTACCCGACGACCGTTGCGGGTCGCTTCTTCGCCGACCGCGTCGCGGAGGAAACGAACGGCCGCATCCGCATCCTGGTCTACGCGGACGCGCTGCTGGGCGACGAAACCTCCGTCATTGAGCAGATGCAGTTCGGGGGCATTGACTTCAGCCGGGTATCGCTCTCGCCGCTGGCCGAGCTGGACAAGCGGCTGCTGATACTCCAGCTGCCTTTTCTTTACCGCGACAACGCGCACAAATGGCGCGTGCTGGACGGTGACATCGGCGACACGTTTCTCGAAAGCCTCTCGGACCTGAACCTAACCGGCCTTGCCTGGGTGGACGCGGGCGCGCGCAGCTTCTACACGCAGCATCCGGTCTACACCGCCGATGACATCCGCGGCCTGCGCATCCGCGTGCAGGAGAACGCGATGATGGTGCGCCTGGTCGAATCCCTCGGCGCGGTGCCCGTCACCACGCGCTACGGTGAGGTGCTCTCGGCGCTGCAGACCGGCAAGGTAGATGGCGCAGAAAACAATCTGCCCTCCTACAAGAGCACCGGCCATTACCTTGTCGCGCCCTACATGCTGGAGGACGAGCATATCCGCATCCCGGAGGTCTTCCTTGCCAGCGCCGCCGTGCTTAATACGCTCAGCGCGAAAGACCGCGAAATCATCACCGCCGCCGCGCGCGAAGCGGCCCTCTACCAGCGCGACCTCTGGCGTGAATACGAAGAAAAAACCCGCGCCGAGGCGCTGGAGCATGGCTGCGTGATCACCGCGCTAACCGCCGAGGAGCGCGAAAAGTTCGTCTCGCTGACGGAGGGTATGTACCGGGAATTCGCCGGGGACGCGATGGATGTGGTTGCGCGGATACAGGGGATGTAGAACGCGTGAGGAACATAGCCCTCTGGCGTTGCCTATCTCTTTTATGCTATAATACTTCCATACACCATGCACAAAGGAGCGCACGCCATGCCCCCGTTTGCCCATCTGCACCTGCACACGGAATATAGCCTGCTGGACGGCGCATGCCCCATCGGGAAGCTGCTCGATGCGGTTGCGACGTCCGGCATGACGGCCTGCGCCATCACCGATCACGGCGTGATGTACGGCGTGGTGGATTTTTATACCGAGGCCAAGAAGCGCGGGATTCACCCAGTGATCGGGTGCGAGGTGTACGTGTGCGAGGACATGGACGAGAAGCAGTCCGCCGCACGCGAGTACAACCATTTGGTGCTGCTGTGCGAGAACGAAGAGGGCTACCGCAACCTTACCCGGATGGTATCCGAGGGGTGGACGCGGGGATTCTATTACAAGCCCAGGGTCGACTTTGCGATGCTGCGCGAACACAGCGGCGGGCTGATTGCGCTGTCCGCGTGCCTCTCGGGCGAGATTCCGCAGGCGCTGCTGGATGGGCGCGATGAGACCGCCCGGCGCGCGGCGCAGCGGTATCTGGATATCTTCGGCCGGGGAAACTTCTTTATTGAGATACAGGATCATGCGATCGCCGATGAGCGGACCGTGCTGCCTCAGCTGGTCCGGCTCGCGCGCGCGATGGACATCCCGCTCGTAGCCACCAACGACGTACACTACCTGCGCCAGTCGGACGCCGAAGCGCAGGAAGTCCTCATGTGCATCCAGACCGGCAAGACGCTGGAAGACGAGAACCGCATGCGCATGCACACGAAGGAGCTGTTCCTCAAGACACCGGACGAGATGGAGGCACTGTTCCCTCAGTGGCCGGAAGCCATTTCCGTCACGCAGGAAATTGCCGAGCGGTGCCAGGTGGATTTCGATTTCAAGACCGTTCACCTGCCGAAATTCCCGCTGCCGGAGGGCATCACTGCGGCACAGCTGCTTCGCCAGGAGTGCCAGCGCGGCCTTGCACTGCTCTACCCGGAGGGCGGCGAGGAGCCACAGGCACGGCTTGAATATGAGCTGAACACCATCGAGACGATGGGCTATGTCGATTACTTTCTGATCGTTTGGGATTTTATAAAATACGCCAAGGACAACGGCATCATGGTCGGCCCCGGGCGCGGCAGCGGCGCGGGTTCGATCGTCGCGTATACGCTGGGCATCACGGGCGTGGACCCGCTCAAGTTTAACCTGCTGTTTGAACGCTTCTTAAACCCCGAGCGCATCTCGATGCCCGATCTGGACATCGACTTCTGCTACGAGCGGCGGCAGGAGGTGATCGACTATGTGGCCCGGCGCTACGGCGAGGACCATGTGGCGCAGATCATCACCTTCGGAACGATGGCGGCAAAGGCCGTCGTGCGCGACGTGGGCCGCGTGCTCGGCTATCCGTATGCCGAGGTGGACACGGTCGCCAAGGCGATCCCGTTCGCGCTGGATATGTCGCTAGATAAGGCGCTGCTGGTCAGCCCGGACCTGAAGCGCCGCTACGACGAGGACGACCGCACGCGCCGCCTGATGGACATGGCACGCCTGCTGGAGGGCATGCCCCGGCACGCGTCCACGCACGCGGCGGGCGTGCTGATCACGCACCGGCCGGTGACCGAATATGTACCGCTGCAGAAGAACGATGAAGTCATCACCACCCAGTTCCCGATGGGCACGCTGGAGCGGCTAGGGCTGCTCAAGATGGACTTCCTGGGCCTGCGCACGCTGACCGTCATCCGCGATACGCTGGACATGCTGCGGGAGATTGGTGTGAACCTGACGCCCGAGGAAATCCCGCTGGATGATAAGGCCGTCTACGACATGATTTCCGCAGGTGACACCGATGGCGTATTCCAGCTGGAAAGCGGCGGCATGCGCACATTCCTGACGAACATGAAGCCCGGCTGCTTTGAGGATATCATCGCCGCAATCTCGCTCTACCGCCCGGGGCCGATGGAGTCGATTCCGCGTTATATCGAAGGCAAGAACGACCCATCCACCGCGCGCTACCTGCATGAGTCGCTCAGGCCGATCCTGGACGTAACCTACGGCTGCATGGTCTATCAGGAGCAGGTGATGCAGATCGTGCGCGACCTGGCCGGGTATTCAATGGCGCGCAGCGACCTCGTGCGCCGCGCGATGTCCAAGAAGAAGCACGACGTGATGGCGCAGGAGCGGGCATACTTCATCTACGGCCTGACGGAGAACGGCGAAGTCACCGTGCCCGGCGCGGTCAGGAACGGTGTGCCGGAGGACATCGCCGCGCGCATCTTCGATGAGATGACTGCCTTTGCGTCCTACGCTTTCAACAAATCGCACGCCACCGGCTATGCTGTCGTCGCTGTGCAGACCGGCTGGCTCAAGGTGAACCATCCGGTGGAGTTCATGGCCGCGCTGATGAACAGCGTAATAGGCTCTGCCGAGAAAATCGCGCAGTACATCCAGTATTGCCGCAAGCATGACCTGGCCGTGCTACCACCGGATATCAACAAGAGCCGTCGGAAGTTCAGTGTCGATACCGACCCGACGACCGGCAAACCTGGCATCCGCTTCGGCCTGGGCGCAGTGAAGGGCGCGGGACAGCACGCCTTGGACGCGATCGTCCAAGAGCGCACGCGCAGCGGCCCATACCGCGATATCTTTGACTTTGCCCGCCGTGTCACTGACGAACGGGTGAACAAGCGCGCGGTGGAGGGCCTGATCCGTGCCGGCGCGTTTGACAGCACGGGGCACAACCGCGCGCAGCTGCTCTTCGTTTACGAAAGCGCGATGGACGGCGCGGCCCAGGTGCGCAAGCGCAATGTCGCGGGCCAGATGTCGCTGTTTGGCGAGGCGGAAGGGCTGCTCGCGGAGGAAACATCGCCCACGCTGCCCGCAGTGAAGGAGTATCCTCTGCGCACACTGCTATCCATGGAAAAAGAAGTGACCGGCGTATACATCACCGGCCACCCGCTGGACGAGTACCGCGACGCGCTGGAGGCGATGGATTTCTCCACCGCGTTCCTGGATGAGCTGAAGGAGAGCGAGGACCACGGCATGCGCTTCGACGGTCGGCGCGTGCGGCTGGGCGGCATCCTGTCCGACGTGCGCTCCAAGACGACCAAGGCGAACGCGCTGATGGGTTTTGTCGTGCTGGAGGACCTGACCGGGCAGATCGAGGGGCTGGTGTTCCCGCGCGTGTGGGAGCGGATATCGGCGGAGCTGACGCCCGACAACCCGGTGGTGCTGACCGGCCGCCTATCCGTCCGCGAGGACGAAGCGCCCAAGCTGCTCGTGGACGAAGTGCAGCCCTTGCAGCGCAACTATGAGCCAAACCCGTACGCGCTACCCCAGTCCAAAGAGGACCCGCCGAAGCTCTACCTGCGCGTGAAATCCCGCACCGACATGAACGACGCGCTGCCGATGCTGGCCTCACAGCGCGGCCCGGCCCCGGTGCTTTTCCGCATCGAAAGCGAGAATATTACATTGCGTGCGCCGGAATGCTATTGGTGTGATCCGGACGGCGAGCTGCTCCAGACGCTCTCAGGCGTTTTCGGCGCGGCGAACGTCCGGCTGGTGCGCGCGGAAAGCGGAGGTGGCAAATGACGCCTCTTGACATCGCCATCCTGGCCGTAGCGCTGGTAACCAACGTCACCGCCTTCATCCTGATGGGCGTGGACAAGCGCCGCGCCCGCCGCAAAGCCTGGCGCATCCCAGAGCGCACGCTGCTCCTGTGGTGCGCGGCCCTCGGCGCACCCGGCGGGTATCTGGGCATGAAGACATTCCGCCACAAGACCCAGCACACCAAGTTCACCATCGGCGTGCCGGTGATGCTGATCCTACAGGTAGCGCTGGTGGCGTTGTACGCGTTTCAGTGGAGGTAGGGGAACGGGGAGACGCGGTGGGGGGGGTTTAGTGCACAAGCCCCCAACACAAACCCCAGAGAAGAGAGGAAACAACAAAAAAACCCGGCGCAGAGGGGGGGTTGGGGGGGGG